>NZ_DAMAGB010000016.1:0-88695 GCF_031995485.1 Janthinobacterium sp. | reverse complement strand
AGAACGGCGGCCTGATCCAGGCCGATGGCGGCAGCGTGGTGATGACGGCCCAGGCTGCCGGCAACCTCCTGAAAACCGTGGTCAACAACACTGGCATCATCGAGGCGCACACGATCGACACGCGCGGCGGCAGCATCAAATTGCTGGGCGACATGCAGACCGGCACCGTGAATGCGGCCGGCACGCTGGACGCCAGCGCGCCTGCCAGTGGCAATGGCGGCTTTGTCGAGACCTCGGCTGCACATGTGAATGTTGCTGACGGCATCAAAGTGTCGGCCAAGGCCACGAATGGTTTGTCAGGTACGTGGCTGATCGATCCGGTCGATTTCAATATTGCCGCCAGCGGCGGCAACATCAGCGGCACGACGTTGACCAACAGCCTGAAAGCGGCCGATGTGCAGATATGGAGCACCAAGGGCAGCGGCGGCACGGCCGGCAACATCAATGTCAACGATGTCGTCAGCTGGTCGGCCAACAAGCTGACGCTGACGGCGCAAAACAATATCAATGTCAATGCGGCCATGCGCGGCACCGGCACGGCCAGCCTGGCGCTGGAATACGGGCAGCAGGCTGTGGCGGCGGGCAATGCCAGCGTCTACAATGTCAAGGCCGCCATCGACCTGCCGAGCGGTAACAGTTTCAGCACGAAATTGGGCAGCGATGGCGCGCTGACCAAGTACACGGTCATCAACAGCCTGGGCGACATGGCCAGCACCAGCGGCCTGGACTTGCAAGGCATGCGCGGCAATCTGGCACGCAATTACGCGCTGGGCGCCAATATCGATGCCAGTTCGAGCGCAAGCTGGAACAGCAACCAGGGCTTCATGCCGGTGGGCGACGGGACGACCTTATTCACCGGCAAATTCGATGGCCTGGGGCATGACATCAGCGGCCTGACCATGGTCCGCAGCTCGCAGCTGGGCGGCTTGTTTGGCGAAGTCGGCACGGCTGGCGTGGTGCGCAACGTCAACCTGGTTGGCGCCTCGTTCAACATGCAGGATGTCACTTACAGCGGGTTTGGCGCCGGCATGCTGGCGGGACGCAACAGGGGCCTGATCGACAATGCCAGCGCGTCAGGCACGATGACCAGCCGCTACGGCATCCTGGGCGGCGGCCTGGTCGGGCAGAACTTTGGCACCATCAATAACAGTACCAGCAGCGGCGCGTATAAAGTCATCGCTGGCTCCGGTTATGGCGGCGGCGGGCTGGTCTACCGGAATCAGCTTGACGCGGTCGTCCAGAACAGTTCGAGCAGCATGACAATCAGCGGCATCGATGGGACAACTGGCGCCGCCACGACGGCCACGGGGCTGGGCGGCATGGGCGGGCTGGTGCGAAACAATCTGGGCCGCATCGCCAACAGTTTTGCCACCGGCGCGATCAGTGGCAACGCTTCAGTCGGTGGCCTGGTCGGCGATACCGGCATCAAGAGCACCATCACGGGCAGTTTCGCCACCGGCGCGGTGCTTGGCAGCGGCTCGGTGGGCGGTCTGGTCGGCAATAACACCGGCGCCATCAGCAACAGCTACGCCACCGGCAATGTCGGTATCAATAATAGTACGGGCAGCATCGTCGGCGGCCTGGTGGGGACCAACAGACTGACCAGCGGCAGCATTTCCAACAGTTATGCCACCGGCAACGTCAGCGGCTACCGGACCACGGGGGGCGTCACAGGTTCGAACAGCGCCACGATCAACAATGTCTATTCCACCGGCACCGTCACCGTCGGCGACACCGCCTACAATCGCAGCGGCGGCGTGGTGGGCGACAACAGCGCTGGCACCTTGACCAATGGCTATTACAACACTACCGCCAATGCGGTGCTGCCCGGCGTCGGCTTTGCGCAAGGCACCGGCACCATGCTGACCGGCACCACCGGCTTGAGCGCGGCGGCGATGCTGATACCGGCAAGTTTTACTTCTTTCAGTTTCACCTCGTCGACTGGCGCGGCCGGCAACAACTGGGTCGCGATCGGCGCCGACGGTACGGTCAACGGCAGCGGCGGCACGCGGCCGATGCTCAGCGCCGAATATTCCGACATCATCAATTCGGTACACCAGTTGCAATTGATGGCACTGAACGTGGCCGGCACTTACCGTATCGGCAACAGCTTCAGCGCGGCCGCCACGGCGGGCGGCGATGTCTGGGGCACGGGCGGCTTCATTCCGGTCGGTACCAGTGCGCTGCCGTTCATCGGCAGTCTGAATGGCGCCGGACGCATCATTTCAGGCTTGAGCATCGCCAAGTCCGGCGTCAGCAACGTCGGTTTGTTTGGTGTCATCGGCGCCGTCGGCACGGTAGCCAACGTGGGGCTGTCGGGCGGCGCGGTCACCGGTTCGCTCAATGTCGGCGCGCTGGCCGGCACCAATCAAGGCACGGTCAGCGGCAGTTTTGCCACCAGCGCCGTGGTCGGCGACAGCAGCGGCGGCGGCCTGGTCGGCAATAATATCGGCGCCATCAAGGACAGCTATGCCAGCGGCTCGGTGGGTGGCAACAACACCATGGGTGGCCTGGTCGGCACCAATACCGGCACCATCGCCAGCAGTTATGCGAACGGCGCGGTGAGCACCGGTTCCGTCGGTGGCGGCCTGGTCGCCACCGGCAAAGGCAGCGTCACCGGCAGTTACTGGGATATGACGACCAGCAGCCAGCCGACCAGCGCGGGCGGCACCGGCATGACGTCGAGCGACCTGAAAACGCTGGCCAACTACAACAGCGCGACGTCGGCCAACGGCTCGCTCAATCCGGCCTGGGAACTGAGCAATATGTGGGCGGTCTACGACGGCCAGAGCGCGCCGCTGTTGCGCTCGTTCATGAAGCCGCTGGTGATCACGGTTTCAAAGGATACCAAAGTGTATGACGGCCTTGCCGCCAGCGCCGGCAGCAACAGCGTCACGTATTCGAATGTGGTGGACAACAGCTCGCTGCTCGGCACGCCCGTGTATGCCGGTTCGTCCGGCGGCGCGGTCAATGCCGGCACTTATGCGGTGAGCGCCAGCGGCCAGTATTCAACCACGCAACTGGGCTATGCGGTCACGTATATCGACGGCGGCCTGGTCATTACGCCGCGCCAGCTCAGCCTGACCGGCGTCAGCGCCGGCAGCAAAGTCTATGACGGCACCACCAGTGCCGCGCTCACTGGCGGCAGCATCAGCGGCGTGCTCGCCGCCGACCAGGGCAACGTCACGTTCAACGCCGCCTCCATGATTGGCGCTTACGCCAGCAAGAACGTCGGCAATAACCTCGCCGTCAGCGCCAGCGGCGGCTTGAGCGGCAGCGCCAGCGCCAATTATGCGTTGGGGCCGTTGACTGGCGTCACCGGTAACATCACGCCGAAAGCGTTGACGATTTCCGGCCTGGCCGCCATCACCCGACAATATGACGGTACCACCGTCACCACGTTGACCGGCGGCACCCTGGACGGGCTGATCGCCGGCGAAGTGGTGACGGCCGGCGCCTCGACCGGCATATTTGCCGACATTAACGCCGGCGCCGGCAAGGCGCTGACGGTCATACCAGGCAGCCTGGTCGACGGAACTGGGCTGGCCAGCAACTACACGCTCACCGCGCCGACCGGTATCACCGGCACGATCACGCCAAAAGCGTTGACGGTGATTGGCGCGATGGCCGCCGACCGGGTCTACGACGGCAGCACACTGGCAGTCATCAGCGGCGGCAGCCTGGACGGACTGGTCGGCAAGGAAACGCTGACCCTGACCAGCATGACGGGCGTATTTGCTGACAAGAATGTCGGTACCGCGAAAGCGGTCACCGTCAGCGGCGCGGCCCTGACGGGCGGCGCCAATGGCGGCGTGGCATCCAACTACACGGTCACCGACCCGACCGGCTTGACGGCCAACGTCACCAAGGCCACCATCAGCACGGTCAGCAATATCGTTGCCGACAGCAAGGTCTACGACGCCAATACCAAGGCCACCGTCAGCGCCACCGGCGCCACCTTCAACGGCATGGTCGGCGGCGACAGCCTGTCGCTGAGCGCGACCAACGCCTCGTTCGCCGACAAGAATGCCGGCGTGGCGAAAAACGTGGCGGTGACCGGCATTGCCCTGGGCGGCACGGATGCGGGCAACTACAACCTGGCCAGCAGCACCGGCAGCGGCAGCGGCACGATCACGCCGAAAGCGGTGACGATCACCGGCATGACGGCGGTCAACAAAGTCTACGACGGCAGCACCAAGGCCAGCGTCTCGGGCGGCGCGATTTCCGGCACGGTCGGCGCGGAAACCCTGGGCGCGACGGGCCTGGTGGCGACCTTCGATGACAAGAACGCGGGAGTTGGCAAGACCGTAACGACGACCGGCACCACGCTGGTCAATGGCAACAACGGCGGCCTGGCCAGCAACTACACGGTAACCAATCCGACGTTTACCGCCAATATCACGCCGAAAGCCCTGACGGTGTCGGGCATGACGGCAGGCAGCAAGGTATATGACGGCCTGCTGGCGGCGGCTTTGTCCGGCGGTACGTTGTCCGGCCTGGTCAGCGGCGAGACGCTGGTCTTGACAGGCGGCACGGGCGTGTTCGGCGACAAGAATGTCGGCAGCGGCAAGCAGGTCACCGTCAGCGGCGTCGCCATTGCCGACGGCAGCGGCCTGGCCAGCAATTACACGGTCACCAATCCGACCAGCGTGACCGGTTCGATCACGCAAAAGGCGCTGACGGTATCGGGCCCGCTGGCGGCGTCCGACAAGGTATATGACGGCACCACTGCCGCCAGCGTTACGGGCGGCGCCCTGAGCGGATTTGTCGGCACGGAAACGGTCGAGCTGACCGGCCTGACGGGCACCTTTGCCGACCAGAATGCGGGCAGCGGCAAGGCCGTGACGGTCAGCGGCGGCACGCTGGTCAACGGCAGCAACGGCGGCCTGGCCGGCAATTACTCGGTCAACGCCAGCGGCAGCACGAAGGCCAGCATCACCCAGAAAGCCCTGACGGTAACCGGCGCGACAGCGGCCAGCCGGGTCTACGACGGCAGCACGCTGGCAGTCATCAGCGGCGGCAGCCTGGACGGACTGGTCGGCAAGGAAACGCTGACCCTGACCAGCATGACGGGCGTATTTGCTGACAAGAATGTCGGTACCGCGAAAGCGGTCACCGTCAGCGGCGCGGCCCTGACGGGCGGCGCCAATGGCGGCGTGGCATCCAACTACACGGTCACCGACCCGACCGGCTTGACGGCCAACGTCACCAAGGCCACCATCAGCACGGTCAGCAATATCGTTGCCGACAGCAAGGTCTACGACGCCAATACCAAGGCCACCGTCAGCGCCACCGGCGCCACCTTCAACGGCATGGTCGGCGGCGACAGCCTGTCGCTGAGCGCGACCAACGCCTCGTTCGCCGACAAGAATGCCGGCGTGGCGAAAAACGTGGCGGTGACCGGCATTGCCCTGGGCGGCACGGATGCGGGCAACTACAACCTGGCCAGCAGCACCGGCAGCGGCAGCGGCACGATCACGCCGAAAGCGGTGACGATCACCGGCATGACGGCGGTCAACAAAGTCTACGACGGCAGCACCAAGGCCAGCGTCTCGGGCGGCGCGATTTCCGGCACGGTCGGCGCGGAAACCCTGGGCGCGACGGGCCTGGTGGCGACCTTCGATGACAAGAACGCGGGAGTTGGCAAGACCGTAACGACGACCGGCACCACGCTGGTCAATGGCAACAACGGCGGCCTGGCCAGCAACTACACGGTAACCAATCCGACGTTTACCGCCAATATCACGCCGAAAGCCCTGACGGTGTCGGGCATGACGGCAGGCAGCAAGGTATATGACGGCCTGCTGGCGGCGGCTTTGTCCGGCGGTACGTTGTCCGGCCTGGTCAGCGGCGAGACGCTGGTCTTGACAGGCGGCACGGGCGTGTTCGGCGACAAGAATGTCGGCAGCGGCAAGCAGGTCACCGTCAGCGGCGTCGCCATTGCCGACGGCAGCGGCCTGGCCAGCAATTACACGGTCACCAGTCCGGCCAATCTGCTGGCCAGCATAACGCCGAAAGCACTGACGGTGGCGGGCGTGACCGCCGCCAACAAGACCTACGACGGCAGCACGGCCGCAACGCTGTCGGGCGGCACGCTCGATGGCCTGGTGGGCACGGAAACCCTGACACTGTCGGGCCAGAGCGGCGTGTTCAGCGACAAGAATGCGGGCAATGGCAAGGTGGTGACGGTCAGCGGCGCCATCATTGGCGATGGCACGGGCCTGGCCAGCAATTACACGGTCAGCAATGCGACCGGTGTGACGGCCAATATCGCGCAAAAAGAGCTGACGGTCAGCGGCACGGCGATCGGCAAGACCTACGACGGCAGCGCGGCGGCATCGCTGGCAGGCGCCGCCTTGAATGGCTTGGTCGATGGCGAAACGCTGGCCCTGGCAGCAGCGTTTGCCGACAAGCACGCGGGGAACGGCAAGGCCGTGACAGTCAGTGTCGGCGATGGCAGCGGCCTGGCCAGTAATTACACGCTCGCCAATCCGACCGGGCTGACGGCGAATATCGATCAGAAGGCGCTGACGGTGACGGACGTGACAGCTGCCAACAAGACGTATGACGGCAGCCGTACTGCGTCGTTGTCGGGCGGTAAATTGAACGGTCTGGTTGGCGATGAAATCCTGACCTTGTCCGGCCAGAGCGGCGTGTTCAGCGACAAGAATGCAGGCAGCAACAAGGATGTGACCGTCAGCGGTGCAACGCTGGGCGATGCCGGTTCGGGCGCCACGGCGGGCCTGGCCAGCAATTACAAGGTCAGCAATGCGACCGGTGTGACGGCCAATATCGCGCAAAAAGAGCTGACAGTCAGTGGCACAGCGATCGGCAAGACCTACGACGGCAGCGCGGCGGCATCGCTGGCAGGCGCCGCCTTGAATGGCTTGGTCGATGGCGAAACGCTGGCCCTGGCAGCAGCGTTTGCCGACAAGCACGCGGGGAACGGCAAGGCCGTGACAGTCAGTGTCGGCGATGGCAGCGGCCTGGCCAGTAATTACACGCTCGCCAATCCGACCGGGCTGACGGCGAATATCGATCAGAAGGCGCTGACGGTGACGGACGTGACAGCTGCCAACAAGACGTATGACGGCAGCCGTACTGCGTCGTTGTCGGGCGGTAAATTGAACGGTCTGGTTGGCGATGAAATCCTGACCTTGTCCGGCCAGAGCGGCGTGTTCAGCGACAAGAATGCAGGCAGCAACAAGGATGTGACCGTCAGCGGTGCAACGCTGGGCGATGCCGGTTCGGGCGCCACGGCGGGCCTGGCCAGCAATTACAAGGTCAGCAATGCGACCGGCGTCAAGGCCGATATCGCGCAAAAGGCTGTGACGGTAGCGGGCATTACGGCCGGCAACAAGGAGTATGACGGCAAGACCACCGCCAGCCTGGACACGGCTGGCGCGACCTTCAGCGGCATGGTGGCCGACGATCAACTGACGGCGTCCGCCAGCGGCGCGTTTGCCGACAAGAATGCGGCGACCGGCAAGGATGTCAATATCACCGGCATCGCCCTGGGCGGCGTGGATGCCGGCAACTACAAGCTGAGCGGCACCACGGCGCTTGCCAAGGCCGATATCTCGAAGGCAACCATTACAGCGGTAGCGGGCATTACGGCTGGCAACAAGGTCTATGATGGCAAGACTGCCGCCAGCCTGGATACGAGCGGCGCGACCTTTACCGGCATGATGGCCGACGACCAGCTGACGGCGTCGGCCAGCGGCGCGTTTGTCGACAAGAATGCGGCGACCGGCAAGGGTGTCAATATCACCGGCATCGCCCTCGGCGGCGCTGATGCCGGCAACTACAAGCTGAGCGGCACCACGGCGGTTGCCAAGGCCGATATCGCGAAGGCAACCATCACGGCGGTTGGTGGCATTGTGGCCGGCAACAAGGTGTATGACGGTAATACCGCTGCAACGATCGATACCAGCGGCGCGACGTTTGGCGGCATGGTAGCTGGCGACAGCCTGACAGCCTCGGCCGGCGGCGCGTTTGGCGACAAGAATGCGGCCAAAGGCAAGACCGTCAATATCGACGGCATCGCGCTTGGCGGTACGGATGCGGGCAACTATGCGCTGGCCAGCACCAGCGCCAGCACCACGGCCGATATCACAGCCAGGGCGCTGATCTTGAGCGGCCAGGTAGCGGGCAGCAAGGTGTATGACGGCAATGCCAACGCCAGCCTGTCAGGTGGCGTATTGAACGGGCTGGTCGCTGGCGAAAGCCTCGGTATTGCAGGGCAGAGCGCCGTGTTCGGCGACAAGAACGCGGCCAATGGCAAGACCGTCACGGTCAGTGGCACGACGCTGGTCGACAGCGCCACTGGCCTGGCCAGCAATTACACGGTGGCGGACCCGAGCGGCCTGACGGCCAGCATTACGCAAAAAGCGCTGACTGTGACGGGGCAAGTCGCTGGCAACAAGGTCTACGACGGCAACTCTGTAGCATCGCTGTCGGGTGGCAGCCTCACCGGCCTGGTTGGATCCGAGACGCTCGGCATTGCTGGCCAGACGGCCGCATTCAGCGACAAGAACGCGGCCAACGGCAAGGTGGTGACGGTCACCGGCACCACGCTGGTCGATGGCACGGGCTCGGCATCGAATTACTCGGTCGGCAACCCGACCGGCCTGACGGCCAGCATTACGCAAAAAGCATTGACGGTGACGGGGCAAGTCGCTGGCAACAAGGTCTACGATGGCAATAGCGCGGCGTCGCTGTCGGGCGGCAGCCTCGCCGGCCTGGTGGCGGGCGAGGCCCTGGGCATCGCTGGCCAGGCGGCCGTGTTTGCGGACAAGAACGTGGCCAATGGCAAGGCAGTGACGGTGACTGGCACGACGTTGGTCGATACAGCCAGCGGTGCAGCCAGCAACTATGCGGTCAGCAATCCGACCGGCCTGACAGCCAGCATTACGCCAGCCAGCCTGCTGGTCAGCGCCACGGGTGGCGTATCGCGCGTGTACGACACCACCACCAACGCCAGCGCGAGCCTGAGCGACAACCGGATCGGCAGCGACCAGCTGACCATCACCAGCGGCGGGGCGAAGTTTGCCGACAAGAATGCCGGTATCAATAAAACGGTCACGGTCAGCGGCATTGCGCTGTCCGGCGCCGATGCGGGCAATTACACGGTCAACGCCACGGCAACCACCACGGGCAGCATTACGCAGGCAGCCTTGGGCGTGAAGGTAGACAATGCCGAGAAGGACCAGGGCCTCGTCAATCCTGCCTTCACGGCCAGCTACGCGGGCCTGCTGGGCAATGACACGCTGGCCAACGAGGTGAGTGGCAACCTGGTCTTCAGCACGCCAGCGGGCACCGGCTCGGCGGCGGGCAGCTACCTGGTGTCGGCGGCTGGCCAGTCGTCGACCAACTATGCGCTGACCTATACGCCCGGTGTGTTGACCGTCAAGCCGACCGAAGTGCTGCAAAGCGCGCTGGCCAGCGTGATCGGTACCGTCAATGTGGCGCCGTCGCAGGGCAATATGGTGCAGGCCGAAAAAGTGGCAACGGGCGAACCGGTGGACAGCAAGTCCGATGCCGTTGCGGTGGTACGTGGCGAAACGGAGCCGGGCAGTACGGCCAGCGGTGGCACCGCACCGGCGGTACAGGCGACGGGGGCGGTGACGACCAACGTCCTGCCGGGCTTGCGCCTGAGCGTGGTCGACACGGGCCTGCGCCTGCCATCTGATGGTGGCGCCACCAGCGTCGAAAGCCAGTAAGCCCGGCCTGACCGGCCTTGCACGTGGAAATGCCGCTTCGGGCTGGGGACGAAGCGGCATTTTTCTTGCTGCGTTGCGCTACCGTGCTGGCCTATAATCGACAGGCCGTCTCCCTCTGACAGGAATGCAATGACACCCAATTTCATCGGCGTATCGGGCTTGCCGCGCGCCGGCTCCACCTTGCTGTGCCAGTTGCTGGCCCAGCACCCCGATCTGCACAGCGAAGGCAACAGTTCGCCCTTGTGCAATGCCTTGCTCGGCATGCGGCGCACGATCAGCGACGATCCGTTTTTCCTGTCCCAGCTCGACACGAGTTTCGAGGCCAGCTATGGCCATCTGACGACAGCCATGCGCGGTTTCCTGCGCGGCTGGTACCAGGATTGCGGCAAGCTGGCCGTGGTCGACAAGAATCGCGGCTGGCTAAATGCGGTGGAATTGCTGCTGCAGCTGGCGCCGGAAGCCAAGCTGATCGTCTGCGTGCGCGAACTGGGGCAGGTATATGGCTCGGTCGAGGCCCAGCACCAGCGCACCATCCTGCTCGACTTCATCGATCACCTGGCCGACTACGATCGCCTGGGCCGGGCTGACATGCTGTTTGGCAAGGATCGCACCATCGGTTCGCCCCTGAACGCCTTGCAGGCGGTGCTCGATTTGCCGCTGGCGGTGCAGCAGCGTCTGTACGTGGTCCGGTTCGAGGACATGATGGCGCGGCCCGGCGAATGCATGTCGCACCTGTATGCGTGGCTGGGCCTGGCGCCGTTCCAGATCGACACGGAAAACCTCGGCGTGGGCCTGCGCGAAAGCGACAGCCACTACCGCATGAAATACCTGCACCGGCAGCACGCCAGCATACATCCGCCGCGGCAGCATGCGATACCGCCGCGTATCCAGCAGCAGATCGAAAGCGCCTGTGGCTGGTTTTATGAACTGTATTATCCGAAGTCTGCTGCGCCGGCCAAGCCCTGAACCAGGCCAAAAAAAAGGCGGAACCGAAGTTCCGCCTTTTTTCATTCAACTAGCTGCGATCAAACCTCGGGCAGGTTTGATGGTTTGTTTAGAACCAGGCTTCGACCTGGAAGCCGTACGACGTGCCGCTGGTATTGTTGTTGTAGATCGGGCCGCCGTTGTTGGCTGCATTGACCGACGCGGTCGCTGCATCGTTCCATTTGCCATAGGTGACGAAGGCACGCAGTTCAGGACGCGACCACAGGCCTGGACCTGCCGAAATCGCCGGGGCGATGGTGATTTTCGTCAGGCGCTTGGTCGGGCCACTCGATTGCGTCACGCGGTCCGTACCCAGTTCACCGATCAGCTTGAAGTTGTTGGTGAAAGCGTACACAGGACGCACGCCGACCGAAGTCCAGGTCGAGGAGCCGGCGGTTTTTGTCTCGTCTTTTTGCCACAGGGCGACGAATTCCATGCCGAAGTTTTCCATCGGCTGGATCGCCATGTCATTGAACACGCGCATGCGCTTGCGGTCCGAATCGAACGCGGTATTGCCCGAGGCGCCGAACTGGCCATTGCCATCGCCGCCAACGCCTGGGCCGACGCCATACTGCACGCCGAAGGTGTTGCCGCCGCCGAAGACTTTCGCCTGACGGTGGAACGCCGAGACTTGCCAGCCATTGTTTTTCGGACCGAGTACATCGTTGTCCTTGCCTTCGCCGATGATGTAGGTGGCGGCCAGGTCCAGCGTGCCGTTGGTGTTGACCGGAATTTCACCATAGATGAAGTTCTGGCGCACGGCCGATTTGGTGCCCAGATAGACGCCGGCATCGTTGCGCTGCGCGATATCGTTGTCCTTGAAGAAGGCATACGAGAATTTACCCGGGCCCGCTTGAATGCGGTCCAGGCCGGCGCCGGTACCGTTCATGTTGATGTACTGCAGATCCAGCATGTGGATGTCAGGACGGTAGTAGAAACGTTTACCGACCCAGGCCGTGCCGCCGTTCAGGAAATCGAGTCCCTGTGCTTCGACGTAGGCCTTGACGATGCCGACCTTGTTGTCGCCAAAGTCGGAGTTCGGTGCGTAGGCGTTGACCCAGACGGTGGCCATGTAGGTCACGTCGCCGGATTTGGCGATGGCTTTGGTGTAGCCGAATTCGGTATAGGCGTCGCACTCATTGCCCAGACGATATTTCATGGTGTTGCCACCCAGGCCGAAGCAGCCTTGTGAGCCGCCGTCACTGGATGTATTGCTGCCGGCGCCAGCGCGCAGGTAGCCGTGGAAGCCTTCGGAATCGGATGGGTACATCGGGTCAGCCATGGCCGAACCGCTGGCGATGGCCAGCAGGGCGAGGGTCAGGGCGGCCGGCAGGGATTTCAGTGCAGTACGATTCATGCTGTCTCCAAGGTCACTATGTTGAACGCCACAGGGGTGTCCCTGGTGCGCGTTAGGCGGTCTCATGCCGCAAAACAAAGTCTAGCAGCGCTTTTTTTGCGACCCTGATACAAAAGCTACAAGTGTTGATACTTTCTTTCAGAGTGTTGTTTTTCGAGAATGTCGATACTCTCGCGCATTGACAAGCTGCAAAAGAGTATTGAATTGCGGTTTCGGAGTATCAGAAAGTATCAAAGTCCGGTGATACATTGTGGTCGTGGTGCCAATGCAGTCGATTTTCTGGCATGACCAACGACAAAAAACACTGGAGACAAACATGAAACGTATCGCCATTGCCGCGCTGTGCGCCGGCGCCTTCGCCATCAGCACGTCCGCCGCTGCCGCCACCGACCTCGTGATCGCCACCGTGAACAACGGCCACATGATCGAGATGCAAAAACTCAGCAAGTTCTTCGAACAGGCCAATCCCGACATCAAACTGAAGTGGGTGACGCTGGAAGAGGGCATCCTGCGCCAGCGCATGACCACCGATATCGCCACCAAGGGCGGCCAGTTCGACGTGATGACCATCGGCTTGTACGAGACGCCGATCTGGGGCAAGAAGAACTGGCTGATTCCGATCAAGCCCGATGCAAAATACGACGTCGACGACCTGCTGCCGTCGATCCGCGAAGGCCTGTCCGGCGACGGCAAGCTGTACGCGTCGCCGTTCTACGGCGAAAGCTCGATGATCATGTACCGCAGCGACCTGGTGAAAAAAGCCGGCATGACGATCGAAGACCGTCCGAGCTGGAACCAGCTGCGCGACGTGGCCGCCAAGATCCACGATCCGGCCAACGGCGTGTACGGCATCTGCCTGCGCGGCAAGCCGGGCTGGGGCGACAATATGGCGCTGATCACCACCATGGCCAACTCGTTCGGCGGCCAGCTGTTCGACATGCAGTGGAAACCGCAGTTCACCAGCAAGCCGTGGAAAGACGCGGTCACGATGTACGTCGACCTGATGAAAAAATACGGCCCGCCGGGCGCCGCCGCCAACAGCTTCAATGAAAACCTGGCGCTGTTCAACCAGGGCAAGTGCGGCATCTGGATCGACGCCACCATCGCCGCCTCGTTCATCACCGACCCGAAACAGAGCAAGGTGGCCGACAAGGTCGCGTTTGCCCAGTCGCCGGTCGGCACCACCGAGCGCGGCGCCAACTGGCTGTGGATCTGGTCGCTGGCGATTCCAGCGAGCTCCAAGCATCCGAACGAAGCGCAGCGCTTCATCAACTGGGCCACCTCGCCCGACTACATCAAGCTGGTGGCCAAGGAAACCAGCTGGGCCAACGTGCCGACCGGCACCCGCAAGTCGACCTATGCCAACCCCGAGTTCCAGAAAGTGGCGAAATTTGCCGCCGCCGAAGGCAAGGCCTTGACCACCACCCGCAACGTGCAAAGCACCCTGCTGCCATCGCCATACGTGGGCGTGCAGTTCGCCTCGATCCCCGAATTCCAGGTGATCGGCGTGGCCGCCGGCCAGCAGATGGCGGCAGCCTTGCTGGGCAAGGTGACGGTGGAGCAGGCGCTGGAACTGTCGCAGCAGACGGCTGAACGCGAGATGCGCAAGGGTGGGTATTACAAATAGCATGCATGCCGGTAAGGACCGGCGTCGCTATTGAGCTGCTTGTTTAGCGGACTCTACTTAGCTGGTGCGAAGTTGGCATCATTTTCACCCCAAAGCAAGATCTGGGGTCGGACCCTGAGGGTCCGACCCCGGCATTTCGCAACTGGGGTGCATGGATGCGATGCCAGCTGCCATTGCTTTCCCACGCCCCAAGAGAACTCCTATGAAACGCATTATCCCCCGGACCTTGCTGACGCCGGCAGTCGTCGGCGTCTCCGTCATTTCCGTCATCCCGCTGCTGATCACGCTGTATTACGCCTTCGTGCGTTATTCCATGCTCGATCCGAGCGGCCATCCTTTCCATGGCCTGGACAATTTCCATTTCTTCTTCACCGACGCCTCGTTCCTGCCGGCGCTGAAGAACACCTTTGCCCTGCTGTTTTCCGTGATGCTGATCACGGTGGTGCTGGGCGCCGCGCTGGGCCTGCTGATCAATGAAGCGTTTCCGGGCCGCGCCATCGTGCGCGTGCTCCTCATCTCGCCGTTCCTGGTGATGCCGGCCGTAAACGCCCTGATGTGGAAGAACATGTTGCTCAATCCGATCTACGGCCTGTTCGCGCAGATCAGCATCTTCTTTGGCGCCACGCCCGTCGACTGGTTGTCGGCCCATCCGCTGGTGTCGATCATCATGATGGTGTCCTGGCAGTGGCTGCCGTTTGCCTGCCTGATCTTCATGACGGCACTGCAGTCGATGGACCGCGAACAGCTCGAAGCGGCGCGCATGGACGGCGCCAACTACCTGCAGCAGCTGCGCTACCTGTATATCCCGCACCTGGGCCGCGCGGTATCGGTGGTGCTGATGATCGAGATGATCTTCCTGCTGTCGGTGTTTGCCGAAATCTTTACCACCACGGGCGGCGGTCCGGGCTTCGACACCACCACCATCACTTTCATGATCTACCAGCAGGCCTTGCTGTCCTACGACATCGGCGCAGCTTCCGCCGGCGCGCTGTTCGCCGTCCTGATCGCCAATATCGCCGCCTTCTTCCTGATGCGCGTCATCGGCAAGAACCTGTCGAAATAAGGAGTCCACCATGCATGACAAATATACGCTGTATGGCCGCACGGTGGCCGCCTGGCTGTTCGCGCTGCTGCTGTTCTTTCCCATCTTCTGGCTGGGACTGATGGCCTTCAAGACGGAAGGGCAAGCCATTGCCACGCCGCCGCTGCTGTTCTTCACGCCCACGCTCGACAGCTTCCGCGAAGTGCTGGCGCGCGACAATTACTTCGGCTATGCCTGGAACTCGCTGTTTACCAGCGTGGTCTCGACCGCCGTCGGCCTGCTGATCGCGATTCCGGCCGCCTACTCGATGGCGTTCTTCCCGACCGGCGGCACCATCGGCCTGCTCAAATTCATGCTCAGCTCGCGCTATATGCCGGGCGTGGGCGCGCTGATGCCGATCTATATCTGCTACCAGTACTTCGGCCTGCTCGACACGCGCATCGGCCTGACCATCATGTTCATGCTGATGAATCTGCCCATCATGATCTGGCTGCTGTACACCAGCATGAAGGAGCTGCCGCGCGAAATCCTGGAAGCGTCGCGCATGGACGGCGCCACCGTCTGGGACGAGTTCCGCCACGTGGTGCTGCCGCTGTCGGTGGGCGGCATCGCCTCGACCGCGCTGGTGTGCATGGTATGGGCCTGGAACGAATCGTTCTGGTCGCTGAACCTGGGCGCCTCGAACGCCGGCACGCTGGCCTGGCTGATCGCCTCGTATTCGAGTCCCGAAGGGCTGTTCTGGGCCAAATTGTCGGCCGCCTCGCTGATGGCGATCGCGCCGATCATGGCGCTGGGCTGGTTCTGTCAAAAACAATTGGTCCAAGGCATGACCTTCGGCGCCGTTAAGTAAATTTAGGATGACATCATGGCTTATCTTCAACTGAGCAATATCGAAAAATTCTTCGGCGAGCACCGCGCCATCAAGGGCATCGACCTGGAAATCAAGCAGGGCGAGTTCGTTGTCTTCGTCGGGCCGTCCGGCTGCGGCAAGTCGACCCTGCTGCGCCTGATCGCGGGCCTCGAACCGATCGACGGCGGCAAGCTGTCGCTCGACGGGCGCGACATCACGGGCCTGCCGTCGTCCAAGCGCGACCTGGCGATGGTGTTCCAGTCATATGCGCTGTATCCGCACATGACGGTGTTCCAGAACATGTCGTTCGCGCTGAAACTGGCCGGCGTCGACCCGAAGATCATCCGCGAAAAAGTCGACAAGGCGGCCGCCATCCTCGACCTGGCCCGCTACCTGGAACGCACGCCGAAGGAACTGTCGGGCGGCCAGCGCCAGCGCGTGGCGATCGGCCGCGCCATCGTGCGCGACCCGAAAGTGTTTTTGTTCGACGAGCCGCTGTCGAACCTCGATGCGGCGCTGCGCGTGCAGACCCGCATCGAGATCGCCAAGCTGCACCGCGAGCTGGGTGCCACCACCATCTACGTGACGCACGACCAGGTCGAGGCGATGACGCTGGCCGACCGCGTGGTGGTGCTGCGCGACGGCCAGATCGAGCAGCACGGCTCGCCCCTGGAACTGTATGACCGCCCGGCGAATCGCTTCGTGGCGCAGTTCATCGGCACGCCGAGCATGAACGTGGTGCCGGCCGACGCCGCGCCGCAGCTGCTGGCGCAGGCCGGCAGCGCGGCCCAGGCCGACGGCTTTGTCGGCATCCGTCCCGAGCACGTGCACCTGGGCGCGGCGCAGCCGGGCAGCGTGCCGGTCACCATCGACCTGGTCGAGTCGCTGGGCGTGGAAACGCTGACCTATGTGCGCCTGCCGAACAACGTGCAGGTGGTGTCGCGCGGCGCCGAACGCAGCAGCCTGCAGCCGGGCCAGCAGACGCACCTGACGTTCGAGCCGGGTTTTGTCCATTATTTTGACCGCGACGGCAAGACCTATGCCGGCGCGAAGGGAGTGTGAAATGAACGCCATCGCATTGAATCAAGCCACGCTGGCCCAGCTGCCGGCAAGCATCCAGACGCCAAGCTATGCGCGCAATACGCTCACGCCCAGCATCGTGCATATCGGCGTGGGCGGCTTCTACCGCGCCCACCAGGCCGTGTACCTCGACGACCTGCTGGCGCTGCCAGGCCATGAGCAGTGGGGCTATTGCGGCGTGGGCTTGCTGGCGCACGATGCGGCCATGCGCGACGCGATGCAGTCGCAGGACTGCCTGTACACGGTGGTCGAGCGCAGCGCGCAGGGCGACACGGCGCGCGTGATCGGCTGCATCGGCGAGTATCTGTACGCGCCGGCCAATCCGCAGGCGGTGCTGGAGAAACTGGCCGACCCTGCCACGCGCATCGTCTCGCTGACGATCACCGAAGGCGGCTACTACGTCAACCAGGGCACGGGCGAATTCGATGCCAGCCATCCCGACATCGTGCACGAACTGGCCCATCCCGATGCGCCGCGCTGCTCGTTCGGCTATCTGCTGGCGGCGCTGCGCCTGCGCCGCGAGCGGGGCCTCGGGCCGTTTACCATCATGTCCTGCGATAACCTGCAGAACAATGGCGAGGTCACGCGCACCATGCTGCTGGCATTCGCCCGCCTGGTCGATGGCGAACTGGCCGGCTGGATCGAGGCCGGCTGCGCTTTCCCGAACAGCATGGTCGACCGCATTACGCCGGCCACCACCGATGAACACCGCGCGATGGTGAGCGATTCCTTCGGCATTATCGACGCCTGGCCGGTGGTGTGCGAGCCGTTCCGCCAGTGGGTGATCGAAGACGCATTCCCGCATGGCCGCCCGGCGTGGGAACTGGTCGGCGCGCAGATGACGCACGACGTGCTGCCGTATGAAAAAATGAAGCTGCGCCTCCTGAACGCCAGCCACCAGGCGCTGTGCTATATCGGCATGCTGCTCGGCTACACCTATGCGCATGAAGCGATGGCGGACGCCGGCATCCGGCAGCTGGTGCGGCGCATGATGGACATCGAGGTCACGCCGCTGCTGGAAGAAGTGGAGGGGATTGATCTTGCCAGCTACAAGGACACGCTGATCGAACGCTTTTCCAACCCTGCCGTGCGCGACCAGCTGGCGCGCATCGGCACCGAAGGCTCGGCACGCATTCCGAAGTTCGTGCTGCCATCGGTGCGCGAAGCGTTGCAGCAGGGCGGCCCGATCGAGCTGCTGGCGTTTACGGTCGCCTGCTGGTTCCGCTACCTGGAAGGCCACGACGAGGCGGGCGCCGGGATGCCGCTGAACGATCCGCATGCGGTGCGACTGCGCGAGCTGGCGCTGCATGGCGGCTCGGACGCCACCGCGCTGCTGTCGCTGCGCGAGCTGTTTGGCGAGCTGTCCGACACGCCGGCGTTTACCGAGTCGGTCAGCCTGTCGCTGGCGGGGCTGTACAACCTCGGCGCGCGCCGCGCGCTCGACCAGATCGTCGCCTGACGGAGCAGCCATGCGCGCCACGACCAGGAAGCCGGAGTTTCCCTTGCCGCAGATGGAGCACGAGCAGCAGCGCGACGCCACGCCCGGCTTCGAGCCAAAAGGCAGCTACGGCTTTATCCGCTACCTGGAACACGGCTTTCCGAATTCGCTGGTGCGCTGGCATTATCACGACGAGTACGAACTGCACCTGATCGTCGAGACTTCGGGCAAGGTGTTTGTCGGCGACTATATCGGCCAGTTCACGCCGGGCCACCTGGTGCTCACCGGCCCGCGCGTGCCGCACAACTGGGTCTCGCTCGACACGCCGCCCGAAGGAGTGGCACTGCGCGACATGGTGATCCAGTTCGCCCATCCGCCGCTGGCGGCGATGGCGTCCGTGATTCCCGAGCTGAAAGGCATCTTTCCGCTGCTGCAGCGCGCGCTGCACGGCGTGGAATTTTTCAATGTCAGCGAGCTGTCGCTGCGGCGCTTCCAGCGCATCCGCGACAGCAGCGGGCTGGCGCGCCTGATCGAGTTTTTGACCCTGCTGGGCGAGCTGGCGCAGACCAGCGACTACCAGCTGCTGTCGACCATCCCGATGCAGTCGAGCGACGACGATGCGGCACTGGCGCGCATCAGTTCGGCCATCAATTACATCGTGCACAACTACAGCAGCCAGTTCTCGCTCAAGGAGCTGGCCGAACAGGTGGACATGCCGGAGCGGACCTTCTCGCGCTTTTTTCGCAGCGCCACCGGCAACAGCTTTACCGATTTCGTCAACCGCCTGCGCATCAACAAGGCCTGCCAACTGCTGATGGAAACCGAGCATTACGTCAGCAATATCTGCTACGAGGCGGGTTTCAACAATGTCGCCAACTTCAACCGGCGCTTCCTGGAACTGAAGGGCATGACGCCGAAGGAGTTCCGGCAGCAGGCACTGGGCCGCTTCGGCGAACAGGGATAGCGACTTTGTGACTGTTTTGCGGTACATTGGACGCCAGCGGCGCCAGACCGCGTAAAAATACAAACGAGACCAGCATGGAACAGACATGGTTCAAGGATGCCCAGCGCGAGATCGAGCGCAAGCCTCCCGAGCTTGAGCGCGAAAGCTACGACGGCATCATCAACTACCTGGAACACGGCTATCCCAGCTCGCGCGTGCGCTGGCACTGCCATGAAGAATACGAGCTGCACCTGATCGTGGCCACCAGCGGGCGATTGTTCGTCGGCGACTATATCGGCGAATTCTCGCCCGGCCACCTGGTGCTGACCGGGCCGCGCCTGCCGCACAACTGGATTTCCACCGTGGTGCCCGAAGGCGGCGTGGCGCTGCGCGACATGATCGTGCAGTTTTCGCACGCGCCGCTGGCCGCCGCCGCGCGCGTGATTCCCGAACTGCGCGAACTGCTGCCGCTGCTCGAGCGCTCCAGCTATGGCGTGGAATTTTTCGACATGGGCGCCGAGGCCGAGCAGCACCTGGCCCGCATCCGCGCCACGCACGGCGCCGAGCGCTTTGCCCACTTCGTGCAGCTGATGGCGACCCTGGCGCGCACGGCCAACTACCGGCTGCTGTCGACCGCCTCGCTGCGCTCGTATGACGACGACGCCACGCTGGCCAAGGTCAACGCGGTCCTCAATTACATCACGGAAAACTACCGCGAGCCGATTTCGGCCGAGATGCTGGCCGAGCAGGTCGGCATGTCGCTCAGTAAATTCTCGCGTTTTTTCCGCAAGGCGACCGGCAACAGCTTTACCGACTTTATCAGCCGCCTGCGCATCAACAAGGCGTGCCAGCTGCTGATGGACACCGACCAGTATGTGTCTAACGTCTGCTATGACGTGGGCTTCCAGAACGTGGCCAACTTCAACCGCCGCTTTTTGCAGGTGAAGGGCGTAACGCCGAAGCAATTCCGGCGCCAGGCCGACGGGCGTTTTGGCGGCATTGGCGGGCCGCCCGGGCAAACCGTTGCATCGGCGCCGCCATCGTGACTACGCTGTCATACGCTTGTCATTTTGCCACCGTAGGCTTCCCGGTTTTGATCGTCCCCACTACCGAGGAATGCATGAACGCTGCCGTCACCACCACCCCCAAACTGACTTTGCTGGCGCTTGCCGCCGGCCTGTGCCTGGCCGCTTGCGGCGGCAGTGATTCCGATCATAATGAACCGGCCAAGCCGGTGGCCATGACCGGGGTGTTCCTGGACGGCGCCGTCGAAGGGCTCGATTATGTGGCCGGCAGCGCCGCCAGGGCCAGTACCAATGCCAGGGGCGAATTCATTTGCAACGCCGGCGAGTCCGTCGCCTTCAGCGTGGGTGGCTTGGCGCTGGGCAGCACCTTGTGCAACCCGCTGGTCACGCCACTGACCCTGGCCGCCAGCACCAGCGTGGCCGACGACAAGGTGGTCAACCGCCTGCTGGCGCTGCAACTGCTGGACGACGACAGCGATCCGTCGAACGGCATCAGGCTCACCAGCGAGGTCAGGACGGCGCTGGCCGGCAAGACGCTCGACTTTGCCGCTGCGCCTGCCGTCTTCAATACTGCCCTGGCGGCGCAGCTGGCCGCGCTCGGTGGCAAATATGCGGCGCGCACGGTCGACGCGGAACGCCGCGCGCTGGTGCGCGAGCATTTCGAAGATACGCTGGCATCGAAAGCGGGCACGCCGCTCAACGAAGCTCTGGCGCAGACCACGCCGCTGGGCGAAGTCAAGGTGACGGTGACGCGCTACCAGATCCAGGCGGCCAGCAGCTTTTACGTGCCGTACGAAGGCGCGAACGCCAGGGTCAAGGGCGAGTTCCCGAACGGCTTTTTGCCATCGTATGGTTCCGGCCTGGCCTTCAAGGGCACTGCCGCCAATGGCGACCTGGAATTCTATGGTTTGACCGACCGCGGCCCGAATGGCGACGGCCCGCTGGTGCCCGACCCGAACGCCAGGGGCGCCACCATCGGCAGCAAGATCTTCCCGTCGCCGAGCTTTACGCCCTCGTTCGGCGTCATCACGGTGGGCAAGAACGGCGCCGTGCTGGCGTCCTCCACGCCGATCAAGGTCAGCGCCACCGTCAATACCTCGGGCCTGCCGGTGCCGGTTGGCGCGGTCGGCAATTCGGCCGAGATTCCCGTGATGGATGCAATGAAATTCGACCCGGCCGGCAAGGCGGTATTCAATACGGGCGGCCTCGATTCGGAAGCCATCGTGGTCGACAGGAAGCGCAATGCGCTGTGGGTGTCCGACGAATATGGCCCGTTCATCATCAGGATCGATGCGGCCACCGGCATTATCCAGGCCAGGTATGAACCGGGCAAGGGCCTGCCGGCGCTGTTTGCCAAGCGCCGCGCCAACCGCGGCATGGAAGGCATGACGCTCGACACCTCGAACGACAAGCTGTATGCATTCCTGCAAAGCCCGCTGACGGACGGCAGCGCCGCCTATGCGGTGACGAAAAAATCGGAACTGATCGAGCGCTATGCGCGCTTCACGCGCTGGATCGAGTTCGATCCGGCCAGCGGCACCAGCGGCAGGATGTTTGCGTATCCGCTGGACGCGGCCGACTACCTGGACGGGCGCACCGGCAACGCCAAGCTGGGCGACGTGGTGGCGCTGGGCGGCGGCAAGTTCCTCGTCATCGAGCAGGGCGCCGCGCCATCGGGCAAGGTGTTCAACAAGCTGATGCTGGTGGACCTGAACGCGGCCACCGATATCTCGGCAGCCGCCTACAACGCCGCCGGCTCGGACCTGGAAAAAAGCAGCATGGGCGGCGTGGCCGTCAATGGCGCCGACTGGTCGCTGGTGAAACCGATGAAAAAGACGCTGCTGCTGAACCTGAACGCGATCGGCTGGGCGGCGGAAAAGGCGGAAGGGCTGACCTTGATCGACGGCTCGACCATTGCGCTGGCCAACGACAATGACTTCGGCATGAAGACCAGGGTGTTCGATGCGAACGGCGTGGAAGTGGAGGGCGCCGACGTGACCAAGTGCACGGTGGACGCCAATGGCGTGATCGTCACCAGCGGCGCGGTGGGCTGCAACGCCGCCAACACCATCCGCGTGGCGCGCGGCGAAGACCGCGAGCGGCCGAGCCGGCTGTGGATCGTGAAGTTTGCCAAGGCGCTCAATACGTATTGATGCAGTTTGATGGACGCAAAAAAGCCGCGCAGCATGATCGCGCGGCTTTCTAATTTTTTCTGAAAACCACAATGCATCGACACCTGACAAAACCGTAGCGAGCGGCGGTGATTTGTGGCCGAGAAGCGCAGCCGTACTTTAGTACGGTGAGCATCGCCGGCCGCAAAGCGCGACGCGCAGTAGGTTTGGTCAGGTGTTATTTGGTGTAGGTATTCAACCAATCCAGCACCGTGTGATGCCACAGCAGCGAGTTCGCCGGTTTCAGTACCCAGTGATTCTCGTCCGGGAACACCAGCAGCTTGCTCGGCACGTTCTGGCGCTGCAGCGCGGTGAAGGTACCCAGGCCTTGCGTGGTCGGGATGCGGAAGTCCAGGTCACCCTGGACCACCAGCATCGGCGTTTTCCAGTTCTTCACGTAGTTGACGGGATTGAACTGCTCGTGCCTGGCCGCCGCGTCGTAGTAGGTGCCGCCGTTTTCCCACTCGTTGAACCACAGTTCTTCGGTCGAGTAGTACATGGCGCGGTTGTCGAACACGCCGTCGTGGTTGACCAGGCACTTGAAGCCGTCCGGCCAGTTACCGGCGATCCAGTTCATCATGTAGCCGCCATACGAGGCACCCAAGGCGCAGCTGCGCTCGCGGTCCAGCCAGGCGAATTTCTGCGTGGCCGCCTCCAGCCCTTTTTGCAGGTCGACCAACGGTTTGCCGCCCCAGTCGCCGCTGATCGAATCGGTGAACTTTTGGCCGTAGCCGGTCGAACCGTGGAAGTCGATAAAGACGGTGGCGTAGCCGGCGCCCGCATACACCTGCGGATTCCAGCGGTAGCTCCAGCTGTTGCCGAAGCTGCCCTGCGGGCCGCCGTGCACCAGGAAAGCGATCGGATATTTTTCGCCGGCCTTGGCGTTCCACGGTTTCATCACGTGGCCGTAGACGGTTTCGCCATTCGCGCCGGCGAACGAAAACTGTTCATATTCGCCGAACCGCACGTCGGCCAAGGCCGCTGCATTCTGCTTGGTCAGCTGCACCATCGGCGCAGTTTCCGATTTGGCGTCGAGCTTGCGCTGGTACAGCTGCGCGCCCGAGGCCAGGTTGGCCTGCGTCAGCACGATGGTATTGCCGCGCACATCGAAGTCGCCGACGGCGCCCTTGCCGGTCAGCGCCGACACCTTGCCGTTGGCGGCATCGATATGGAACAGGCGATGCTGGCCCACGTCATCGGCCGACACCAGGAAGGCCTTGCCGTCCGGGGTCCAGCGGAAATCGGCGACCGAGCGGTCCCAGTCATCGGCCACGGTACGCTTCTTGCCGGTGGCGACATCCATCAGCACCAGATGAAAACGGTCAGCCTCGAAGCCGGGCTTGGTCATGGCCACATAGGCCAGCGTGCGGCCGTCCGGCGAGTAGGTCGCCTTGGCATCCCAGGCCGGATTGTCGCTGGTAAGATTGCGCGGCGCTTCGCCGCCGATGGCTGGAATCGTGTAGACGTCGAAGTTGGTCGACCACGATTCGGTGCGGCCGGCCACGCGTACCGAGAACGCCACCGTCTTGCCGTCCGGGCTGAAGTGGTATTCACCGTTGTCGCCGAACGGCTTCGATGGCGCGTCGCCGTCGAGCGTGCCGCTCAGGCTGACCGGGGTGGCGCTGACCTTGCCGGTGGCATCGATCGGCGCCGAGTACAGCACGTTGCGGCGGCCATCGGCCCAGGTGTCCCAGTGGCGCACGAACAGCTGGTCGTAGACCATGCCGGAAGCCTTGTTCTTTGCCTTGTCATCGAGGCGTTTTTTGCTGCAGGCGATGTCGGCGCAATCGAGATAGACGCCCATGCTGAAGGCCAGGCGGTCGCCCTGAGGCGACAGGCGGTAGGTGTCCACGTCCAGCGCCAGGTCGGTCACTTTCGACGCTTCGCCGCCGTTCAGCGGCAGCTGCCACACCTGCGAGGAGCCCGAGCGGCCGGACAGGAAGTAGATGGCGTCGCCCTTGGGCGACCATTGCGGATCGCTGGCGCTGGCCTCGCCGCGCGTCAACTGGCGCGGCGCGCTATTTGGCGCGCGCAGGTCGATCATCCACAGCTGCGTGTTGCCGCGGTTTTTCTCCAGGTTGGTGCTGCGCACGGTGTAGACCACGCGCGTGGCATCCGGCGACAGCACGGGGCTGCCGACGCGTTCCATGGCAACCATGTCTTCGACGGTGAAACCGCGCGGCGCGGCCAGCGCCGGCACGGCGGCGGTGGTGGCCATGGCGGCACTGAATGCTCCCAAGAGCAGCAGACGTAAACTCATTCAAACTCCCGTTATGTTCAAGATCGATCTGGCCGGCTGTACCGCCGGCAGCCCGACATGATAGCAACAAAGCGCAGCTGGCAGCCGGAGTTGACCGCCGGTGGCAGAAGGCGGCATGCCAGTTGGTTGCCGGCGATTGTTGCCAACCGGAACGGGGTTTGACACGATGGCTGTTAGACTACGTTTCTTTTTTTATATGAGTATCCCGCCATGCGTCTGACGATTTTTGCCCTCACCCTTGCCACCACCTTTGCCGCTGCCACCGCGCAGGCCGCTGACACCGCCGCTGCTCCGACCCGGGAACAGATCCAGGCCGCCGTCGATGCGGGCGTGGCGAAAACGAAGTCCAGCGTGCCGATGGCCGTCAAGATGACCAGCCTGGCAGGCTGCCAGCCGTCGCCGGAAGTGAAGGAAGAAACCGTCTGCCTGGTGGGCATGAGCGCCGGCATGCGCGACGGCTTCATGGTGCTGCCGCTGCGCCAGGACGCGGGCGTGTGGGTCGGCGTCGAGCGCAAGAATGCGCAGTTCCCGGCGCCGGCACCGGCCGAAGCGATGGCGCTGATACGCGCCTGGGCCAGGGATGAAATGGCCAAAGATCCGGAAGCGGCCAAGGACAAGCAGATGCAGGAAGCGGCGACCACCATGCAGATCAAGTCGCTCAATGACTGCGACGTGGCACGCAAGACGGGCTACCTGGTGTGTGAAACGGTCCTGACCACACCGGGCCAGAGCAGCGACATCAAGGCGCAGTTCAGCTATGCGTTCGAGAACGGTGCCTGGCGTTATATACCGCGCAAGTAAACATGCGGACCCGGCATTTAATTAATTATTGGTAATTAACAAGAAGATACTAGAATACACGGTGTCGCCCTGGCATGCCTGGGGCCTGCAGCACGCCTGTCCGTCATGGGCAGGCGCCTTTGCGAAGGGGCAACCATGCGCTTGAATCTTCCCGTTACCGACACCGAAATCGCCCTTAGCGACACCGAAACCATCGTCTCGACTACCGATTTGCAAGGCAATATCACCTACGCCAATCCGTATTTCATTGCCATCAGCGGTTATGCACTTGAAGAACTGATCGGCGCGCCGCAAAACATCCTGCGCCATCCCGACATGCCGGTGGAAGCCTTTGCCGACTTCTGGCACACCATCCGTTCGGGCCTGTCGTGGAGCGGCATGGTGAAGAACCGCTGCAAGAACGGCGATTATTACTGGGTGCTGGCCAACGTGACGCCGGTGGTGGAAGACGGCGTGGCGATCGGCTATATGTCGGTGCGTACCAAGCCGTCCCGCCAGCAAGTTGCCGAGGCCGCCGCCCTGTATGCACGCATCAAGGCGGGGCAGGCTGGCGGCATGGCGATCAGCCAGGGCGCGGCCGTGCGCACGGGCTGGATGGCCAAAGTGGCTGGCCTGCGCGACCTGGCACTGGCAAAACGCATCGGCTGGAACCTGGGATTATTGAGCCTGGCCCTGCTGGCGCAGCTGGCCTGGCATGCCGATCTGTTTCCGGACAGTGCGGGGCACTGGCTGACGGCGCTGTCGGTATTCGCGCTGTTCTCCACGCTGTACTTCTGGAACGTTTTGCACCGCACCGTGATCGTGCCGCTGCGCCAGGCGCGCCAGGCCTGCGACGTGATGGCGGGCGGCGACCTGACGGGCGAAATCGACACCACGCGGCGCGATGAAATGGGCCAGCTCTTGCGCTCGCTGCGCCAGCTGCGCGTCAACCTGCATTCCATCGTCGGCGATGTGCGCGGCAATTTCCTGCGCATCAGCGCGGCCAGTGCCGATATCGCGGCCGGCAATATGGATCTGTCCGGCCGCACGGAAGCGCAGGCGTCGGCGCTGCAGCAGACGGCGTCGAGCATGGAGCAGTTGGCCGCCACGGTGCAGCAGAACAGCGGCAATGCGGAGCAGGCCAGCACCATGGCGGGCAAGGTGCATGCGCTGGCGGGGCATGGCGGCCAGATCGTCGGCCAGGTGGTCACGATGATGGACCAGATCAACGCCTCGTCGAAAAAGATCGGCGACATCACCGGCATTATTGAAGGCATCGCCTTTCAGACCAATATCCTGGCCCTGAATGCGGCCGTGGAGGCGGCGCGCGCGGGCGACCAGGGGCGCGGCTTTGCGGTGGTGGCCGGCGAAGTGCGCAGCCTGGCGCAGCGTTCGGCAGCTGCCGCCACCGAAATCAAGCAGCTGATCACGGCTTCGCTGCAGCAGGTGCAGGAGGGCACGCGGCTGGCCGCCCAGGCCGGCGCCAGCAGCGAGGAAATGCTGGGCGCGGTGCAGGGCGTGCACGGTATCATGGGCGAGATCGCATCGGCCTCGCGCGAGCAGAGCCACGGCATCGGCCAGGTCAACCAGGCGGTCACGCAGATGGATGAAGTGACGCAGCAGAACGCGGCGCTGGTGGAGGAATCGGCCGCCGCCTCAAGCGCGCTGCAGGACCAGGCGCGGCAGCTGGAACAGGCAATGGCGCTGTTCCGGCTGGAGCGGCGCACCAGCGCTACAGCAAGCGCTCGGACAGGGCCAGGAACGGTACGGACGGCACCAGGAAAGCGAACGGCGCTGACGCGGCCGGCAGTTGCGCCAGCAGCGCGCAGTGTGCCTTCAGCGGGGTAAGCGCAACCACCTGCGACAGATCGACCGGCAGGCTGATTTCACCGAGCGCCAGCCTGCCGTTGCGCGGCACGTGCGCCACGGCCGCGTCCTGGCAGGCGAGATAAGCGACCGCTTCATCCCAGCTGCCGAACAGGGCGCGCCAGTCGTCGTCGAGTGCTTTCGCGCCAGCGACATTCGCATGCAGATCAAATGGTGGCGCGCTGCCGGCGCCGGGAACGATGGCGCAGCGCGCTTCATTCGCATCGACCGCATGCGTCATGCCGGCCGCCAGGTGGGTCGGCAAAATATCGCTGAACAGCCGCGTGCCCAGGGCATGCGTCAGGCTGTCCATGATATTTTTCAGGAAGAAGACGGTGGCCACTGGCGGCGCGCCCGCTTGTGACCGTTCCCGTGCCTGCTCCAGATACAGGCGCCAGTTGCTTTGCAGCGGAGACGGCATCAGGCGGCGCAAGGGACCGGCCAGCCTGGGGCCGAAGTGGCCATGGCGGTAAGTGAGCACCGTGAACGGCGTCTTGCCATCGCGCTGCCACAAGGTCACGCCGGGCGGCAGCAGCGCCTGCGCGGCGCTGGCGTCAACCAGCCAGCTGACATACACCACGTCGACCACGTCGCTGGCCAGGGTGACAAACGGCAGGCGCGACATGACGGCGTGGCGCCAGTTGGCGAAGCGGGTGCTGTTGGCCAGCCGTTCGATCAGCCGACCGGCGCGGCCAGGGTAGGGATGGCGGTATTCATTGGTGTCTCGCATGATGCTCCGTCGTCAGGTTGGAGCACCATTGTAGTGTGCTTCAGAAGGTTTCCCACTCACTGTCCTGTTTGGCTGATTTTACCGGTGTGGACAGTTTGGCCACGGCAGGCTTGACGGCCACCTGCACGCGCGCCGCCGCATGCCGCACATTGCGCTGCATGGTGCCGTCGAGCTTGAAAATGCTGACCAGTTCGGCCAGGCGCGCGGACTGGTCCTGCAGCGCGTTGGCGGCGGCCGCCGCTTCCTCGACCAGCGCCGCGTTCTGCTGCGTCACCTGGTCCATCTGCGTGATCGCATGATTGACTTCGCCGATACCCGTGCTTTGCTCCTGCGCGGCCGAGCTGATTTCGGCCACGATATCGGTCACGCGCTGCACGCTTTCCACCACTTGTCCCATGGTCTTGCCGGCTTTTTCCACCAGCAGCGTGCCTTCGTCGACCTTGCCCACCGAGTCGCCGATCAGGGTCTTGATTTCCTTGGCCGCCGCAGCCGAGCGCTGCGCCAGGCTGCGCACCTCGGTGGCGACCACGGCAAAGCCGCGTCCCTGTTCGCCGGCGCGCGCCGCTTCCACGGCTGCATTGAGGGCCAGGATATTGGTCTGGAAGGCGATGCCGTCGATGACGCCGATAATATCGACGATGCGGCTCGACGCCACGTGAATCTCGCCCATGGTGGCGATCACCTGCTGCACCACGGCGCCGCCTTCGACGGCTACACCCGAGGCCGACAGCGCCAGCTGGCTGGCCTGGCGCGCATTGTCGGCCGTCTGGTGCACGGTGGACGACAGCTGTTCGACGGCCGAGGCGGTTTCTTCCAGCGAGCTGGCCTGCTGTTCGGTACGCGAGGACAGGTCCAGGTTGCCGCTGGCGATTTCGGCCGAGGCGGTGGCGATGGTGTCGGCGCCCGTGCGCACTTCGCGCACGGTATTGAGCAGGCTCTGGTTCATTTCCTTCAGGGCCTGCTGCAGCTGGCCGATCTCGTCGCTGCTCTCGACGGCGATGGTGCGGCTCAGGTCGCCGCTGGCCACGGCCTTGGCCGCTTCCACCGCGTGATCGAGCGGGCCGGTGATGCTGCGCGCCATCAGCCAGGCGGCGATCACGCCCATCAGCAGGGCCGCCGCGCCCAAGCCCAGCAGCAGGCTGCGGCCGGAGCGGTAATTGCTGTCGATGCTGGCGGCGGCGCCATCGATCACGCCGCGCTCGAACTTGACCAGTTCGCGGATGCTGTTCGAGTACGCCTGCGTGGCGGGCGCCATCTTGCTGTCGTAGGTGGAGTTGGCCATCTCGTCGTTGCCCGCTTCCTTCATCTTGAAGACTTCGGTGCGGATATCGTTGAAGATCTTGCGCTGCGCCAGCATGGCGTCGAGCACCTTGCGGTCTTCCGCACCGGTGACGCTGTCCTCCAGCTGCTTCTGGATTTCCGACGCGCGCTGCGAGTAGGCGGCCATCTGCTTCTTGAAATAGTCCTGCACGGCCGGGTCATTGCTTTTCACCACGGCGGCGCTGCGGGCGCCATTACTTTCGATAATGCCGATCCATTCGGCGGCAATGCGTTCGCGCACCAGGTCGCGCTCGACCATGGTGTGGGTGGCGTCGCCGATATCGTGCAGGCGCGCCACGCCGATCAGTATCATCAGGGCCATCAGGGCCAGCACCAGTCCAAAGCCCAGGCTGAGGCGTGCGCCTATGCGGAGATTGCGTATAGTCATAGCGTTTTCGGGGAAAAAGAGGAAAGCGGAGAACGGCAAGCAAGGTTGCCAGACCGGACAGATGGCCGGAATTGTAATGCAATGTTGCTGTGCAGCAAAAGTTAACTGTGGTTAACTAATGGCTTGTGTCTCTTTTTTGCTCGTCAAACGCTTGCAAACCACTAACAACTGCCGGGGTCGGACCCGACGGGAGAATACATCCCGGTGGGATGTATTCCGATCGCGAAGCGACTGACCCCGGCACCTGCTGTCGCATTTCAGCTGTTACTGCATATGCCACCCGTGACTGACAACAATCGACTGCCCGCTCAGCGCATTCGACGGGAACGCCGCCAGGAACACGGCCGTCTGCGCCACGTCCTGGGTGGTGGTGAATTCGCCGTCGATGGTGTCTTTCAGCATCACTTTCTTGATCACGTCTTCTTCGCTGATGTTCAGCTGGGCCGCCTGTTCCGGGATCTGCTTGTCGACCAGCGGCGTGCGCACGAAGCCGGGGCAGATGACGTTGGCGCGGATATTGTCTTTCGCGCCTTCCTTGGCCACCACCTTGGCCAGGCCGACCAGGCCGTGCTTGGCGGCCACGTAGGCGCTCTTGAACGGCGAGCCTTCGTGCGAGTGCACCGAACCCATGTAGATGATGGCGCCACCGCGGCCCCCCTGGATCATGGCGCGCATGCAGGCGCGGGTCGTCAGGAACGCGCCGTCCATGTGGATCGCCAGCATTTTCTTCCACTGCTCGAACGGGTAGTCGACCACCGGGCTGATGATCTGGATGCCGGCATTGCTGATCAGGATATCGATGCCGCCGAAGTGGGCCACGGCGTCGGCCACGCCCTTGTCGACCTGCTCTTCGCTCGATACATCCATGGCCACGGCAAACGCCTGGCCGCCGGCCTGCGCGATTTCGTCGGCCGTCTTGCTGGCGGCGTCCAGCGCCAGGTCGGCGATCACGACCTTCGCGCCCTGTTTCGCGTATTCGACGGCCATTTCCTTGCCGATGCCGCTGGCGGCGCCGGTAATCAGTGCGACTTTGTCCTTGAGTTGCATATTCTTCCTTTGCAGTGCAGGTTGGAGTAGTGACGACTAGACTTGCCGCTGCCAGTATAGCCACAAACCGGGAGCGAGATCATTCACGCGCATCAAGCCTGGCCTGCAGGCGCCAGGCGCCGGGATTGGTGCCGGCCCAGGCGCGAAACGCGTGGTTGAACGCGCTTTGTTCCTGGTAGCCCAGCAGATAGGCGATATCGACCAGCGACAGATTGTCCTGGCGCAGATAGTCGCAGGCCAGGCGATGGCGCACCCGGTCCAGCAAGGCCTGGAAGCTGGTGTCCGCGTCGCTGAGCTTGCGCTGCAGGGTGCGCGGCGTCATCGCCAGCTCCTCGGCCACGCCGGCCAGGCGCGCGGCGCCCTGGCGCAAGCCGCTGGCAATCGCCGTCTCGACCCGCGCGGCGATGCCGGCATCGAGTCCCGCGTCGCCGCAGCGCTGTGCCAGCAACTGCTCGGCGTGCTGGCGCAGCAGCGGATACAGGCTGAGGTCGGCATTTGGCACGGGCCAGTCCAGCACCTGGACCGGCATGATGGCGGTGTTGGCGTCGGCGTTGAAGCGGGGCAGGCTGCCCAGCACGCGCACATATTCGTCGCGGTGCGCCGCATGGCGCAGCAGGTCACCGCCGCCATCGTGGGCAAAGGCCAGCTCGCTGGGCGGCAGCGGCTTGCCGGCCAGCCAGTCGCCGCACACGCGGATGCCGGCAAACACGCTGTCGACCAGGTGCCGGCTGGCGTCGGGATAATGGCTGATCCAGCGGTATTGAAAGCGCTCGCCGTCGCGCCGCAGGGCGGAGCGGCCCAGGTCGTGCGCCAGTCCTTCATAGCGGGCCGTCTGTTCCAGCGCCTGCCCCATGTTCTTGCAACTGAGCAGCACCATGCCATACGCGCTGTAGGTGCCCATGCGCACGCGCTCGCCGACGTGCAGGCCGAAATGCGCGTCGCCGGCCAGCGCAGCGCCCGCGTCGAGCAGGCGCACATAAGCCGCCGCGGGCAGGGTGGCGGGCGGCGGCGAGAGGCCTTGCGCGGGCAAGCCCGCCGCGCCGGCCAGGTCCGCGCTGCCGATGCCGTGCGCGCCGGCCGCCTCCAGCAAGGGCTGCACATAGGCTGCCGCGACGCGCCCGGCGCTGTCAGTAAATGGCATGATGAAACAATGCGATTGTCATGAAAAACCAATACCCGAAAATGGTGACGGCATATGCTGCCAGTCAGACAGTATACCTTGGGAGGCAGGCGATGCAACGCTGGAATGGTTGGGGCGACGAAGGCATTACCCATGTCTTGAGCGGCGAGGCGCTGGGCTTCCTGCGGCAGCGCGTGGGAGCGGGCCAGCCGATCCTCGATGCCGGCTTTGGCGCCGTCTGCGCCGGCGTACCCGCCTCGCGCCTGGCGCCGCATCCGCTGATCGACACCACGCCTGCCGTGCGCGTGCGCCATGCGCTGGGCCAGAGCCTGCCCGACTGGTTCAAGCTGCGCCACGGCCGCATCGGCGCGGTGCCCGACGGCGTGGCATTTCCCGACAGCGGCGAGCAGGTACGGGCCCTGTTCGACCATGCGCGTGACAACAGCATTGTCATCATTGCGCATGGCGGCGGCACCAGCGTGGCCGGCCACCTGACCGTGCCGGATGACGGCCGGCCCGTGCTGGCGGTCAGCATGACGCATCTGCGCGCGCTGCACAGCCTGGACCGCGAAGCGCAGCTGGCCACCTTTGGCGCCGGCGTGTATGGACCCGACCTGGAAGCGCAGCTGCGCGCGCACGGCTACACGCTGGGCCATTATCCGCAGTCGTTCGAATATTCGACCCTGGGCGGCTGGATCGCCACGCGCTCGTCTGGCCAGCAGTCGCTGCGCTATGGCCGCATCGAGCAGCTGTTTGCAGGTGGCGTGGTGGAGACGCCCGGCGGCACGCTGGCACTGCCCACCTTTCCCGCCTCGGCGGCCGGCATCGACCTGCGCGAAATGGTGCTGGGCTCGGAGGGACGCCTCGGCATCATCACCGAGGCCACCGTGCGCGTGTCGCCGCTGCCGGCCCATGAAGCGTTTCACGCCGTGTTTTTTCCGGGCTGGCAACAGGCGCAGGCGGCCGTGCGCCAGCTGGCCCAGGCGCGCCTGCCTCTGAGCCTGCTGCGCCTGTCGAATGCGCTGGAAACGCGCACCATGCTGGCGCTGGCGGGCCATGCGCGCCAGATCGCCTGGCTGCAGCGCTACCTGCATCTGCGCGGTTGCGGCGAAGGGCAGTGCATGCTGATGGTGGGCGCCAGCGGCGCGCCGGCAGCCGTGCGCGCGGCGATACGCAGCGCACTGGCGCTGGCGCGGGCAGAAAAAGGCGTGCATGTGGGGCGGCGCATGGGCGACAAGTGGAAGCAGGGGCGCTTTCGCAATGTGTATTTGCGCAATGCGGCCTGGGAGCATGGCTATGTGATCGACACGGTGGAAACGGCGGTCGACTGGCCGCGCGTGGCGGCCATGATGGCGGCGCTGGAACAGGCGGGCACCGCGGCGCTGGAAGCGTTCGGCGAGCGCGTGCACGCCTATACCCATCTGTCGCACCTGTATGCGCAGGGCGCCAGCGTGTACACCACGTATGTGTGGCTGCTGGCCGGCACCTATGAACAGAACATGGCGCGCTGGCGCGCGCTGAAACACGCGGCGAGCAGCGCGATAGTCGCGCATGGCGGCACCATCAGCCACCAGCACGGCGTGGGCACCGATCATGCGCCGTACCTGGCGGCCGAAAAAGGGGCGCTGGGCATGGCCGCCATCGGCGCGCTGCTGCGCCAGTTCGACCCGCAGGGCATCATGAATCCCGGTAAACTGCTGCAGGGCGCCGGAGCGCCGCCGTGAGCGATGGCGCACGCCGCGACGATCTGCCGGCGCTGCTGGCGCGCGACTGGGATCTGCTGATCGTCGGCGGCGGCATCACGGGCGCCGGCATCCTGCTGGAAGCGTCGCGGCGCGGCTTGCGCGCGCTGCTGGTCGAACAGCAGGACTTTGCCTGGGGCACCTCGAGCCGCTCCTCGAAACTGGTACATGGCGGCCTGCGCTACCTGAAGCAGGGCCGCCTCGGCATGACGTACGAATCCGTGCATGAACGCCAGGCCTTGCTGGAGGAGGCGGCCGGGCTGGTCGAGCCGCAGGGCTTTGCCTTTGGCGATTACCTGGGCCGCAAACCGGGCCGGCGCCAGTTCATGCTGGGCCTGGCCATTTATGACCTGATGGCGGGGCGCCGCGCGCGGCGCCATCTCGACGCCGACACATTCTGCATGCTGGCGCCGGACGTCCAGCGCGCCGGGCTGCTGGGCGGCATGCTGTACCAGGACGCCAAGACCGACGATGCGCGGCTGGTGCTGCGCGTGCTGCACGAAGCGAGACACCATGGCGGCGCGGCCGTCAATTACCTGGGCGTGCAGTCGCTGCTGCGCAGCGAGGGCAAGGTCGAGGGCGCGCTGCTGCACGATGCGCTGGACGGCACCGGCCATGCGGTGCGGGCGCATCTGGTGATCAGCGCGACCGGCGCCTGGGCCGACGGCCTGCGCGCCCAGTTGGGGGCGGCGCCGAAACTGCGGCCCCTGCGCGGCAGCCATCTGCTGTTGCCGGCCTGGCGCCTGCCGCTGGCGCAGGCGGTCAGCCTGATGCATCCACAGGACGGCCGGCCCGTGTTTGCCTATCCGTGGGAGGGCGTGACGCTGGTGGGCACCACCGATACCGACCATGGCGACGGCCTCGACGCCGAAGCGTCGATCACGCGCGGCGAAATGGAGTATCTGCTGGCAGCGCTGCGCTGGCAGTTTCCTGCGCTGGCGCTGGATGAAAGCGACGTGATCGCCACGTTTTCCGGCGTGCGGCCCGTGATCGGCAGCGGTGCGCTTGACCCGTCGAAGGAAGGGCGCGAACATGCGCTGTGGCTGGAGGACGGCCTGCTGACGGTGGCCGGCGGCAAGCTGACCACGTTTCGCGCGATTGCCCTTGGCGTGTTGCGCAAGGCCGCGCCGCTGCTCCCGCACTGGCGGGCAGACCTGCGCAAGCGGCCGATTTTCGCCGCGCCAGCGCCTTTGTCGGCTGCGGCGCTGGCGCTGGACGCGCAACAGCAGCAGCGCTTGGCGGGGCGTTATGGCGGCGCCGCACAGGCGCTGTGCGACGCGGCGCAGGAGGGCGAACTGGCGACGGTCGCCGGCACGCAGACGCTGTGGGCGCAGCTGCGCTGGGGCGCGCGCACGGAAGACGTGCATCACCTGGACGATCTGCTGCTGCGGCGCACGCGCCTGGGCCTGCAGCTGGCCAGCGGCGCGCTGGCCATGCTGCCGCGCGTGCGCGCCATCTGTCAGGGTGAACTGGGATGGGATGACGCGCGCTGGGAGCAGGAACAAACGCGCTACCTGGCGCTGTGGCGGCGCCATTACAGCGTACCCGGCACACTGTGAATTCAATAAAGAGGAGAACACTATCAAAACCATGCTGTTTGGCCTGCCCCTGGCTCTGGGCGGCGCCCGCATCACCTACGACAGCCTGTCGCAGCTGGACCTGGCGCAGCCGCTGGCCGCCATTGTGGATGACCTGGGCGAAGACCTGCTGCAGATCTGCTGTGCCAATGGCGATATCGTCGACGTCGGCTGGTATCCGGCCTGGAACGAGCAGGGCGGCCTGCGCGTGGTGACGGTGCGGGGGCAGGACTGGGAAGCGCCCGTCTTCAGCGCGCAGCCGGCGCTGCAGCCGCAGGCGCTGCTGCAGGCGCTGCACGCTGCGCTGGCCCAAGCAGCCCAGCCGTGAACGCCACTGCGCCCGCCGGACCGTATCTGCTGGCCATCGACAACGGCACGCAAAGCGTGCGCGCGCTGCTGTTCGACCTGCACGGCAACCTGGCGGCCAAGGCGCAGGTGTTTCTGGAGCCGTATTTTTCCGAGCATCCCGGCTGGGCCGAGCATGACGCCGACGGCTACTGGCAAGCCGTGTGCGAAGCGTGCCGGCAGCTATGGCGCGGCTGCGCCATCGACCGCGCGCAGGTCGCGGGCGTGGCCGTCACCACCCAGCGCGGCACGGTCGTCAATGTCGATGCAGAGGGCAGGCCGCTGCGCCCCGCCATTACCTGGCTGGACCAGCGCAATACGAAGCTGGTGCCGCCGCTGGCGCCGTGGTGGCGCGCCGCTTTCCGCATCGCGCGCCTGGACGGCACCATCGGCTACTTCCGGCGCGAGGCCGAGATCAACTGGATCGCGGCGCACCAGCCCGGGGTGTGGCAGCGCACCCATAAATTCCTGCTGCTGTCGGGTTTCCTCAATCACCGGCTGTGCGGCCGGTATGTCGACTCGACCGGTTCGCAGGTGGCGTATATTCCGTTCGACTACAAGCGCCATGCCTGGGCCGGGCGCCACGACTGGAAGTGGCAGGCGCTGGCCGTCAACAAGGCCATGCTGCCGGAACTGGTGACGCCGGGCAGCCGCATGGGCACCATTACGGCCGCCGCTGCGCTGGCGACCGGCATTCTTGAAGGCACGCCCCTGCTGGCGGCGGCCGCCGACAAGGCCTGCGAAGTGCTGGGCGCCGGCTGCATCGAGCCGCACATGGCCTGCCTCAGCTACGGCACCACGGCCACCATCAACACCACCAATGCAAAATATCTGGAAGTGACGCGCTTCATTCCGCCGTATCCGGCTGCCATGCCGGGCGCCTACAGCACCGAAGTGCAGATCTTTCGCGGCTACTGGATGGTCAACTGGTTCAAGCAGCAGTTCGGCGACCGCGAGCGGGCTGCCGCCGCCGAGGACGGCTCGGGCCTGTCGGCCGAAGCGCTGTTCGACCGCCTGGTCGACAGCGTGCCGCCCGGCTCGATGGGCCTGATGCTGCAGCCGTACTGGAGTCCCGGGATCAAGGTGCCGGGGCCGGAAGCGAAGGGCGCCATGATCGGTTTTGGCGACGTGCATACGCGCGCCCACATGTACCGCGCGATCCTGGAAGGGCTGGCGTATGCGCTGCGCGAAGGCAGGGAGCGCATCGAGAAAAAAAGCGGGGTGCCCATCACGCAGCTGCGCGTGGCCGGTGGCGGTTCGCAGAGCGACGCGGCGATGCAGCTGACGGCCGATATCTTCGGCATGCCGGCCGCGCGCGCCCACGTGTATGAAAGTTCGGGGCTGGGCGCGGCGATCGCCGTGGCCGTGGGCCTGGGGCATTACCCTGATTTTCCCGCCGCCGTGTGCGCCATGACGCGCGAGGGCCGCGTGTTCCAGCCCAACCCGCAACACAGCCGCACCTACGACCGGCTGTACCGGCGCGTGTACCGCAGGATGTATGCGCGGCTGCAGCCGCTGTACCGCGATATCGCGGACATCACAGGCTATCCCGAGTGAATGGCATGCAAATGATATTGCGAATCATTCGCATCTGTTATATGATGTGCACCGCATTTCACCAAGGCAACTTAACCCGGTGACTGCACGCGCCGCCCGCCAGATGCCGGTGGCGCGTATCGCGCGGGCAGAGCCCGGCCGCAACGCTCCCTTCAACGCCGCCGCTTGAACAGTGCATGCATGCACCCCTCTGCCCAGCGTTTTTTCATTCCACAAGCATGAAGAACCAGGCAAGGAACGCAATGACTTTCAGCAGCAAGCATATTCCGCGCGCAGGCGCACTGACCCCGATGGCGGCCGCACTGGCGTTGGCGCTGGGCGCCGCCAGCAACGCCTGGGCGATTGATGCCGGCGACACCTCCAACGACAAGCAGATGCCGGCCATCAGCGTGTTCGGCGATGCCATCAGCGCCGGCACGGCCGGGCGCTCGTATATCAACAGCGAAGATATCGAACGCCAGCAGGCAGACAACGTGGCCTCGCTGCTCGACACCTTGCCAGGCGTGGACCTGGCCGGCACGGCGCGCCCGAGCGGACAAAGCCTCAATATCTGGGGCTTCAACAAGGTGCAGGACGTGAAGGTCATCCTCGACGGCGTGCCGAAGGGGTTTGAAAAATACCGCCAGGGATCGATCTTCATCGAACCGGAACTGATCAAGCAGATCGAAGTGAACAAGGGCGCCCACACCAGCCTGTACGGCAATGGCGGCTTTGGCGGCGTGATCACGGTCGACACCAAGGATGCGAAAGACATGCTCGAAGGCGATGCGAAGCTGGGCGCGTTCGTCAAGTATTCGCGCCACAGCAACAATGCGGAAGACGATGTCACCGCTGCCGTGTATGGCCGCACGGAAGACGGCCGCTACGATGTGATGGCGTTTACCACCCAGCGCAAGTCCGACGATCTGCGCAAGCCGGACGGCAAGCCGTTCCGCTTCTCCGCCATCGACGCGCCGTCGCACCTGCTCAAGCTCAATGTGCGCCTGACGCCGGAGCAGCTGCTCACGCTCACCGCCATGAAGAGCGGCAGCACGGGCTGGGGACCGTTTGCCGCCATGGGCGAAGACGTGCCGACGCCGACCGAAGCGGAAATCAAGCGCTACGGCCTGGAAGAAGCGTGGCAGCGCAAGGCCGTATACCGTGACCAGAACGACGACACGTATTCCGTCAAATGGCAGTACGCGCCTGCCAATAATCCGTGGATCAAGCTGACGGCCACGGCCGGCTACTCGCACACGGACCAGCATGACACGCGATTGCCATCGGCCTCGCTGGGCTCCTATCTGGGCTCGCTGGGCAACGAGAGCTGGGCCTCGTATGTGGATCGCATTCTTGAAGTGCGCAACGAGAGCGCGTTTGCCACCGGCGCGTTGTCGCACGTGCTGATGATGGGCCTGCAGTGGCACAAGAACGTGCGCGACACGCTGATGTACTATCCGTCCTCGACCGCGCTGAAGGACCCGAGCTATAACTATGGCTACTTCCAGCCCTACTATATGCCGTCCGGCCGCCAGGAGACGCAGGGACTGTATCTGCAGGATGCGGTCAGCTATGGCGATGTGACCCTGACGGCGGCCTTGCGCCACGACCGCGTCGTATCCGAAGGCGTGCCGAACGTGGCCTCGCGCTACAACAGCCCGCTGCCTGCGGCCGGCCACGACTTCAGCGAAAAAACGCATGCAGACTGGTCGCCGCGCCTGGGCCTGTTCTGGAAGGCCAGCAGCGCGCTGGCGCTGTTCGGCGACTTGAGCCGTACCTGGCGCGCGCCGACCATCGACGAGATGTATTCGAATGAATATTATGTCTCGGCGCGCCTCGGATCGAGCACGCCCGGCACCAGCCGCGACCTGGCGGTCGAGCGCGTGACGGCCGCGCGCATCGGCGCCATGCTGCATCGCCAGAACCTGTTCATGGAACGCGACGATGCGCAATTGCGCGTCACCGCTTACCGCAATCGCGTCACCGACAATATCGGCCCGCGCCTGGGTATCCTGGTCGAAGGCTATGTTTCCGGCAGCGGCGTGGGCCTGCCGCCCGGTTTGTCGTCCTACCGCAACCTGGCTGGTTTGCGCACGGAAGGCGTGGAGATCGAATCGTATTACAACTCGCCGCGCCTGTACGCGAGTGCGTCGCTGTCGTCGCAATTTGGCTCGCGCCACGGTTCGCAGCGCGATCCGTGGGGCAAGGATGAGCCGGTTTCCACGATTGCGCCGGACAAGGTGATGACGGGGTTGGGCTGGCGCTTTCCTTCACAAGGCGCGACTGTTGGCTGGCAAGGACGTTTCGTCGCCAGGCAGGATCGTGTTCTTCCGGTGGGGAATGTGTATCGCTTGCCGCCTTCCAGGGGCTATGCATTGCATACGTTGTTTGCGTCGTGGAATGGGGTTAACGGCATTTGGCGTGGGACGGAGGTGAGGTTGACGGTGGATAATGTGTTGAACCGTCATTACATGCCTTACTTGAGCGAGGCTGTTACCGGCGTGGGACGCAATGCCAAGCTCAGTGTTTCACGCAAGTTTTAACCCGTACGGCTGAGATGCTGGGGTTGGACGGGGGCGCCGAGAGCCTCAGGGTCCGACCCCGGAATTTGCTTCCGGGTTTGTTTTAGAGCTTTAAAACCAGCGGGCCTGAGACGCGGGCCTGAGAAAATGCCAATGGCGGCGTTGCAGCTTCCTCGCCGTACATGCGTACTGTCTTCGTCGCTGCGCCTTGCCCTCGACATTTTTCAGGCCCGCTTGGCCCGGGAGCCTATTTTGAGGTCTTGGGCCGGATTGACCGCCTGCGGTCGGCTTTCTTGCCTATCGCAGTATCAACGCCTTCACCGTCTCCCACGCCGTACTGCCCGAATGCGTCGCCCTTACCTGGTTGCGGCCGCCTTCTTTGGCGACGTACAGGGCGCGGTCGGCGGCGACGAACAGGGCTTCGCGGTCGTCGAGTTGATGCGGGCGGATGGTGGCGACGCCGATGCTGACGGTGATCCAGTTCGAGGTGGGCGAGCGCGGGTGGGGCAGGCGCAGGTTTTCGATGTCGGCGCGGATGGTTTCAGCCAGCACCATCGCGTTTTCCGCTTCCGTTTCTGCAAACAGCATGACGAATTCTTCGCCGCCGTAGCGGGCGGCCAGGTCGCCCGAGCGGCAGGCATGCGCCTGGATCGCTAGCGCCACCTGCTGCAGGCAGGTGTCGCCGGCTGGATGGCCCAGGCTGTCGTTGTACAGCTTGAAATGGTCGACATCGAGCACCACCAGCGACAGGGTGCCGCCGTTGCGCACGGCGCGCTGCCATTCTTTTTCCAGGAAGCTGTCGAAATGGCGGCGGTTGGCGATCTTGGTCAGCGGGTCGAGGTAGGCGGCGCGCTGCAGTGCGTCTTCCGACTGCTTGTGGTGGGTGATGTCGTGCAGCAGGCCGATATACAGGGGCTGGCGCAAATACATGGGCGTGAGCGTCAGGTCCATGCTCATGGCCTCGCCATTGCGGTGGCGGATCGCCACTTCGCGCGTGCCGTGGTTGTGCGCGGTTTCCGGATTGGCCGCATACATGGCGAAATAATCGAGGTATTCCTGTGTTACCAGCGGGCTGAGCAATTCTCCGATCGAGCGGCCCGCCAGTTCGTTTTCGCGGTAGCCCAGGTAGTGGTCGCAGGCCGGATTGGTGTACTGGATGCGCCCATCGGCCTCGATGATCAGCAGGCCCTCGGCCATGTTGTTCACGATGGTGCGCAGGCGCTCGGCCTGTTCTTCCTGGGTTTCGCTGTTGCTGCGGATTTGCAGCTGGGCGCGCACGCGGGCGCATACTTCGGCCATGCGCAGCGGCTTGCCGATATAGTCGACCGCGCCAATATCGAAGCCGGCCACCACGTCCTCGGTGTCGGTTTTCGCGCTCATGAAGATCACGGGGATGCGCTGGGTGAGTGGATGTTGCTTGAGCCGCCGGCAGGTTTCGAAGCCATCCATGTCGGGCATCATCACGTCGAGCAGGATCAGGTCCGGTTGGGCGCGCTGGGCAATAGCGAGCGCTCGCTCGCCTGATGGAGCGACATAGGTCTGGTAACCCTGCTCCGTCATCAGCTTGCGCAGCAGCTCCAGGTTGGCCGGCGCATCATCGACGATCAATATCGCGGCTTCGCGCCGTTGGGACAATCCCACACTGCCTGGACTCATTGCTACCGGCCTCTATCTGATGTACGGCACAGGCCAGCAGCCATGGCTGAGCCTGGTTCAAAATGTTACTTTGATACAGATCATACCGCTTTGCTAACATGTTGGGTAGAAAATCGCTGTTATTTTTTTATGGAAAATATTGCCCTGCTCATATTTTAATGACTTAATTGATAATTTCGCTGCCGGCGCCGCTGCAGCCGCAACCGGCGCCGGCTGGTGCTTCCCGCCCGCCGGGGCATGCGCGCGGGAAAGTTTACACTGCTTACATCCTGGCCGCGATCAGCTTGCCCAGGATGGCCACGCCCTCCCGGATGCGTTCCGGCGGCACCGTCACGAACGACAGGCGCAGCGTGTTGGTTTCAGGCGCATTCGCATAGAACGGCGAACCTGGCACGAAAGCAACCTTGTTCAGGATCGCTACATCGAGCAGCTGCATCGCATCGATATGTTTCGGCAGGGTCACCCAGATGAACATGCCGCCTTCGGGGCGGGTCCACGTCACGCCGGCCGGGAAGTGCTGCTGCAGCGCGTCCAGCATGGCCTGGCACTGGTCACCGTACAGCGTGCGGATCTTCGGAATGTGCTGGTCGAGGAAACCGTCCTTGATCACTTCGTGCACCACCATCTGCGTCAGCTGCGAGGTATGCAGGTCGGCCGCCTGCTTGGCCAGTTCCAGGCGGCGCACCAGCGGCGGCGGCGCCACCACGTAGCCCAGGCGGATGCCGGGCGTAAGCACCTTCGAAAACGAACCCATGTAGATCACGCCGTCCGGATTCATGTTCAGCATTTTCGGATACGGCTCGCCGCTGTAGCTGAGGGCGCCGTACGGATCGTCTTCGATCAGCGGCAGGCCGTGGCGGGCGCAGGTTTCCACCAGTTCCACGCGGCGCGCCACGGACAGGCTGCGGCCGGTCGGATTCTGGAAGTTCGGCAGCGCATACAGCAGGCGCGCGCCATCGGCTACCGGGTCGACCGATGACGGCACCAGGCCTTCGTCGTCGGTATCGACCGACATGAATTCGGGACGATAGACGGAAAACGCCTGCAGCGCACCGAGGTAGCTGGGGGTTTCGACCAGCACGCGGCTGCCTTCGTCGATCAATACCTTGCCCAGCAGGTCGAGCGCCTGCTGCGAGCCGGACGTCATCAATACCTGTTCCGGCGCAATCGTGCTGCCGCTGGTGGAGAGGGTATCGGCGATCCACTGGCGCAGCGGCAGGTAGCCATCGGTCGGGCCATATTGCAGCGCGACCTTGCCGTTGTTGCTGAGGACCTTGTCGAACGCGGTTTTCATTTCCTCGACAGGGAAGGTGGCCGGGGAGGGCAGGCCGCCGGCAAACGAAATGATCTCGGGGCGCTGCGTGATCTTCAGGATCTCGCGGATGAAGGAGCTTTGCAATTGCTCGGCACGCTCGGCAAAACGCCACTGTATCGGATTTGGATTGTCAATTTTCATTCGAGATCTCATAAAGAAAGTGCCGTGCGACAGGCGCGGCCTGGGTAAAGACGCTTGTGGCGGCTTGAAAAAAGCGGCGCCGGATAAGCGCCGCCCTGAATCTGGTCAGCAGGCATTGTACGACGTAGCGGGCGCCATGCCCATAGCCGCCTGGCATGGCCGGCAACAGCGCATGTGTGCCGCATTGCGGATTTCTGACGTAGGAATTATCCCACGCGAACAGGGCAGGAAAGGATAGCAAATTCATAGTCGCACAAGTTACAATTAATGCATGTAAATTAACAAAATTATCATAAATTGGAAGCGGTGCATGGCTCAGTTCAATTCTCCGTTCAGTTCGTTCTGGCAAGGTGGTTATGAAGGCGCCGACCACGTCAACCATGGCGGCCGCGCGCTCGACATGAATGGGCTGACAGGCCATGACGTGCGCGCCGGTGCCGACTATGCGCTGCTGGGCCAGTTCGGCATCCGCACGGTGCGCGAGACCATCGGCTGGCGCCTGGCCGAGCGCGGCGGCGTGTTCGATTTCTCGTTTCTCGATGCACGCCTGCATGCGGCGCGCGAGCAGGGGCTGCAGATATGCTGGACCTTTTGCCACTACGGCTGGCCGCCCGAGATCGATGTCTACGGCCCTGAATTTGTGCCGCGTTTTGCCCGCTTCTGCCGCGCCGCCGCGCTGTACCTGGCGCCGTTTGCCGGACCCGCACCCATTTATTCGCCGATCAATGAGTTGTCGTTTACCAGCTGGGGCCTGTCGGTGCACATGTTCGGCTGCCTGAACCGCCATGACGAACGCGCGGCCACCGAGGCCAAGCGCCAGCTGGTGCGCGCCACGCTGGCCGGTTGCGACGCCATCCGGGAAGTAACGCCCGGCGCGCGCATGCTGCATTGCGACCCTTTGATCAATGTGATCGCGCCGCCTGGCCAACCTGAACTGGCGCCGCAGGCGGCCGCCTGGCACGACGCCCAGTTCGATGCCTGGGACATGCTGTGCGGCCGGCGCGAACCGGAGCTGGGGGGGGCGCCGCACTATCTCGACCTGATCGGCGCCAACTACTACGACACCAACCAGTGGGAAGGCGGCACCAACGCGCGCCTGTGGTGGCACCTTGCCGATGCGCGCCGCCAGCCGCTGCACAAATTGCTGCTGGCGCTGCACCAGCGCTACCGCCGTCCGCTGCTGCTGGCCGAGACCAGCCATGTGGGCAGCGGACGCGGCGTGTGGATACGCGAGATGGCGGCCGAAGCGGCGCTGGCGATCCAGCATGGCGCGCCGGTGCTGGGGGTGTGCCTGTACCCGATCATCGACCGCCCCGACTGGATGCACGAACATCACTGGCACCGCAGCGGCCTGTGGGACCTGGACCGCGATGGCCCTGATCCGCTGGCGCGCCTGCTGGTGGCGCCGTACGCGGCAGCACTGCGGCAGGCGCAGCACCTGACGGACAAGCTGCGCATAACAGAACAGACAAACATCACAACCAGCAGCATCACTAGCGTCCCGCAAGGGCAAACCAAGGAGAGTATCGTGGAAACTGTCGTCGTATTTTGTCACCTGCGCTGGGATTTCGTGTTTCAACGGCCGCAACAACTGCTCACGCGCCTGGCCCGCCATTACAAAGTGATCTTCGTGGAAGAACCCGTGTATGACGCGGGACTGGCCAGCATGCACAGCTACACCCCGGTGCCCAACCTGACCGTGTACCAGCCGCATACGCCGATCCAGGCGCCCGGTTTCCACGACGACCAGATTCCGGTGCTGCAGTCGCTGCTCGACGGCCTGGTGCCGGACGGCGTGCATCCGGTGGTGTGGTTCTACACGCCGATGGCGCTGCCGCTGCTGGCCCAATTGCATCCGTCGCTGGTGGTGTACGACTGCATGGACGAATTGTCCGCGTTCAACAATCCGCCGAAGCAATTGCTGCAGCGCGAAAGCGCCTTGCTCGGCATCGCCGACCTGGTCTTCACGGGCGGCCCCAGCCTGTATGAAGCCAAGCGCACGCGCCATGCGAACGCGCATTGTTTCCCCAGCAGCGTCGACGTGATCCACTTCGAGCAGGCGCTCGACCGCAGCAATGCCCATCCGCTGCAGCAAACCATCGCCCGTCCGCGACTGGGTTTCTATGGCGTGATCGACGAGCGCTTCGACGCGGGCCTGATCGCCGCGCTGGCCGACGCCCATCCGGAATGGCAGGTTGTGCTGATCGGCCCGGTCGTCAAGATCGACCCGGCCAGCCTGCCGCAGCGCGCCAATATCCATTACCTGGGCCAGCAGGCCTACCAGGCGCTGCCGCAGTTCCTGGCCGGCTGGGATGTCTGCCTGCTGCCGTTCGCATTGAATGAATCGACGCGCTTCATCAGCCCGACCAAGGTGCTTGAATACATGGCGGCCGAACTGCCGATCGTCAGCACGGCCATTACCGACGTCGAGCAGCCGTATGGCGATATCGTCGCCATCGGCCACGACCAGGCCGAATTCATCGCCCATTGCGAAGCGGCGCTGGCGCAGTCCTCCGCAGAAACGCTGATCATGGCGGGACGCATGCGCGACATCGTCAGCAAGACTTCGTGGGATGCCACGGCCGACACCATGTGCATGCTGATCGACAGCAATGCGCGCGCCAAGGCCGCCAACGCCGCCGTGGCCGCGCCTGTTCTGACCGAAAACTATGGCGTGGCAGGCAAGATCAACCCGCTGCGCACACCATCGCCCGTGACCGATATCGGCTGCCTGATCATCGGTGGCGGACCGACGGGCCTGTCGGCCGCCTATCATGGCGACGCCAATACGGTATTGCTCGAACGCAATGCAACGGTTGGCGGCTGGTGCCGCTCGATCGAGGACGCGGGATTTACCTTTGACTATGCCGGTCATATCATGTTCTCGAACGACCCGTATGTGCTCAAGCTGTACGATATTTTGCTGGGCGACAACCAGCACTGGCAGATGCGCGAAGCGTGGGTCTACAGCAAGCAGGTATTTACCCGCTATCCGTTCCAGGGCGCGCTGTACGGCTTGCCGCCTGACGTGATCAAGGAGTGTATCGTCGGCGCCATCGACGCGCGCTACGGCAACACGGTGACCGATGTCAGCGACGCGGCGGCCACCTGCGCCGCCAACACGGTGGAAGACTGCTGCGCCGACGGCACGGTGGACGCGGCCAATGCGAGCGCCACCGCGCGCCCGCAAAAGACGCAAAGCTTCGAGGACTTCATTTATAAAGTGTGGGGCGCCGGCATTGCCAGGCACTTTGCGATTCCGTACAACAAGAAGATCTGGACCGTGCCGCTGGCCGAGATGGAAACCTCGTGGCTGGGCGGCCGGGTGCCGCTGCCGGACCTGGGCGAAATCATCGATGGCGCGCTGCAGCCGGTGGCCAAGCCGCAGGGGCCGAATGCGCGCTTCGGCTATCCCCTGAAGGGCGGCTTCCAGGCGCTGGTGTCGGGCTTTTTGCCGCATATCCGCGGCAAGGTCGAACTGAACGCCGACGTGACGCAGGTGCTGCCGTCCGAACACACGGTGGCGCTGGCCGATGGCCGCCGCTTCAAGTACGATCAACTGATCAGCACCATGCCCTTGCCGGAACTGGTCAAGCTGATCGGGCAGGATGCGCCGGAAGAAGTCCAGGCGGCCGCGCGCGGCCTGCGCCATATCTCGATTCGCTGCGTCAATATCGGCATCGCCCGCACCGACGTGACGGACAAGCACTGGATTTATTATCCGGAAGACAGCATCTTCCACCGCATCTTCGTGCAGGGCAATGCCAGCCCGGAATGCAATGCGCCGGGCGGCTTCGGCTTTACCTGCGAGATTTCCTATTCGCCATGGAAACCGCTGCCGCTCGACGGCGACGCGCTGATCCAGCGCTGCATCGACGACTGCATCGCGGTCGGCATGATGAGGGCCGACGACAAGGTGCTGGTGGCCAACCAGGTCGACATGCCGTACGCCTATGTGGTGTACGACCATCAGCGCGCGCACAATGTCGCCACCGTGCGCGCCTGGATGGAGCGGCACGACATCGTGCTGGCCGGCCGCTACAGCGAGTGGGAATACTACAACTCGGACCATGCTTTCCTTGCAGGCAAGAAGGCGGCGGAAAAAGTGCAGGCTGCGCGCGGCGGCGATGATCTGACGCAGGTCACGGCGTCGTAGCACGCTGATTCGCCCGCATCACGAAGCCCGGTCGCGCAAGCGGCCGGGCTTTTCTTATTTGAGCTTGCGCCCGGCGGCCACCACGGCGATCACGGCGCCGGCAAACAGCAGGCTGTCGAGGGTCAATGGTTCGCCCAGCAGCACGGCTGCGCCGACCAGCGTCAGGAACGGCTGCAGCAGCTGCGTCTGCCCCACGCGCGCCACGCCCCCCAAAGCCATGCCGCGGTACCAGAAGAAGAAGGCGATAAACATGGAAAACACCGAGATGTACGCAAAGCCGCCCCAGGCCTGCAGGCTGGCCTGCACCAGCAGTGCGCGCTGCGGCCAGGCGTCCCACAGCACTGCCGGCAGCACGAACGGCGCGGCCAGCACCAGCGCCCAGCAGATCACATCCTGGCCCGGCATGGACTGCGCCAGCCGGCCGCCTTCCGCATAGCCGAGCGCACCGAGCAGCACGGCGGCAAACATCAGCCAGTCGGCCGCATGAAAACTGCCGCCGCCCTGGCGCAGCGCAAACAGCACCACCAGCGCCGTGCCCGCCACCGCCATCAGCCAGAAAGCCACCGAAGGCCGCTCCTTGCCACGCAAGACGGCAAACACGGCCGTGGCCAGCGGCAGGATGCCGACCAGCACCGCGCCATGCGAGGCGGGCAGGCTGCGCATGGCCAGCGACGTCAGCAGCGGAAAACCGACCACGCAGCCACCGGCCACCAAAGCCAGCGGCAGCCACTGCTGGCGGCGCGGCAGTGCGGCTTTCTGATGCCACAGCCACAATGCCGCCAGGCAGGCGGCCACCAGCGCGCGGCCCAGTGCCACAAAAATGGCCGGCAGCTCGGCCACCGCCAGCCGGGTAAACGGCAGGGTCAGGCTGAACAGCGCGACGGCGCTCAAGCCCAGCAGCAGGCCCTTGCGGTCGTTGTCCAGCAAGGGTGGGGCGGTGGTCAATGTGGTCGGCGGCATGGTTTTCCTGAAAAGGGATGGCTGATGGTGCTATGCTAGGCGCAGTAGCAGTACAGTACAAATACACTTTTCCGCATAATTTCTTATACTGTAATGGTCTGATGAGCAATACAACCGACGCGATACCCGGCCTGCTGACGCGCGGCTCGGGCGAAACCCTGATCGATCAGATCGTGCGCAGCCTGGCGGCGCGCATCGACGACCGGATGCTGCGCGGCGGCGCGCGCATGCCGTCGATCCGCCAGTGCGCGGCCAGCCTGAACGTGTCGTGCGCCACGGTGGTGGCCAGCTACGACAAGCTGGTGGCGCGCGACTACCTGGAATCGCGCCGCGGCGCCGGCTTCTATGTGCGCGAGCGTGCGCCGCTGCATCTGCCGGTGGCGCCCCAGCCGCAGGGCGCGGCCCGGCCGATGGATGTGGTCTGGCTGATCCGCAATATGTTCCGCGAGTCGCCCGCGCTGGGAACGTCGCTGGCGCCCGGCTCGGGCATGCTGCCGCCCGACTGGCTCGATGGCGAACTGGTGGGCCGCGCCCTGCGCGACGTCAGCCGCCAGCCCGGCGCGCTGATGCTTGGCTATGGCGCGCCGCAGGGCTTTCTGCCGCTGCGCCAGCAATTGCAGATCAAGCTGGCCGGGCTGGAAATCGCCTGTCCTCCGGCGCAGATCGTCACCACCGTGGGCGTCATGCAGGCGCTGGACCTGGTGGCGCGCGAATTTGCCCGCCCTGGCGACACCATCTTTGTCGACGACCCGGCCTACTGGCTGATGTTCGGCGCCTTTGCCGCCATGGGCATGCAGGTGATCGGCATCCCGCGCCAGGGCGACGGCCCCGATATCGCCGTACTCGAAGAAATGGCGGCCATCCACCGGCCCAGGCTGTACGTGATCAATTCCGTGCTGCACAACCCCAGTTCGACTTCTCTTTCTGCCGCGAAAGCGTTCCAGGTGCTGCGCCTGGCCGAGCAGCACGACTTCCTGGTGGTCGAGGACGATATCTATTGCGACATGCATCCCGGCGGCACGGTGCAGCCGGCCACGCGGCTGGCCGCGCTGGACCAGCTGCGGCGCGTGATCTACCTGGGCGGCTTCTCGAAAAGCCTGGCGGCCAACCTGCGCGTGGGCTTTATCGCGACCTCGCTCGAGCGGGCCCAGCGCCTGGCCGACCGCAAGATGCTGTCCACGCTGACCAGCAGCGATCTGGGCGAGCGCGTGGTGTATAAAATCCTGTCGCAGGGACTGTACCGCAAGCACGCCGAACGGCTGCGCGCGCGGCTCGACAGGGTGCGCGACGGCACGTATCGCCGCCTGGAGCTGGCCGGCCTGCGCTTCGAGCCTGCCGCGGCCGGCATGTTTGTCTGGGCCGATGCCGGCAGCGATACCAATCTGCTGGCCGAACAGGCGCTGGCCGATGGCCTGGTGCTGGCGCCCGGCAGCCTGTTTTCGCCGCGCCAGCTGCCCTCGACGCGCATGCGGCTGAACCTGGCCACCATGCAGGATGAGCGGGTATGGGATTTTTTCCAACGCACGCTGGGTAGCTGACGGCGTGAAAAATTTGCTTGTTGGCATCTTGAAATCGCCGCCAGCATCTCCAATTAGCTGACACTCGTCCCATTCACAAGACTATGAGGTAAACATGGCTGTCTCCGAAAAGCAAACACTGGGTTTCCAGACCGAAGTCAAGCAGATGCTGCATCTGATGATCCATTCGCTGTACTCGAACAAGGAAATTTTCCTGCGCGAGCTGATTTCGAACGCGTCCGACGCGGCCGACAAGCTGCGCTTCGAAGCGATCGACAATGACGCACTGTATGGCAACGACCATGAACTGAAGATCAAGGTCAGCTTCGACAAGGAAGCGCGCACCATCACCATTTCCGACAACGGCATCGGCATGACCCGTGACGAGGCGATTTCGCACCTGGGCACCATCGCCAAGTCGGGCACCAAGGAATTCTTCGGCAAACTGTCGGGCGACCAGCAGCAGGACGCGGCCCTGATCGGCCAGTTCGGCGTGGGCTTCTACTCGGGCTTTATCGTGGCCGACAAGATCACCGTCGAAACCCGCCGCGCCGGCGCCGACGCTTCGGAAGGCGTGCGCTGGGAGTCGGCCGGCGAAGGCGATTACAGCATCGAGACCATCGAGAAAACCGGCCGCGGCACCGACATCATCCTGCACCTGCGCGAAGGCGAGGACGAGCTGCTGTCGAGCTGGAAGATCAAGTCCATCATCCGCAAGTATTCGGACCATATCTCGCTGCCGATCGTGATGCAGAAAGAAGAGTGGGACGACGAGAAGAAGGAAACCGTGGTCAAGGACGACCTGGAAACCGTCAACCAGGCCAGCGCCCTGTGGGCCCGCAGCAAGTCCGATATCACGCCGGAACAGTACGAAGAATTCTACAAGCATGTGTCGCACGACTTCCAGGCGCCACTGACGCACACGCACAACCGCGTGGAAGGGCGCAGCGAGTACACGCAGCTGCTGTACATCCCGGCCAAGGCGCCGTTCGACATGTGGGACCGCAACAAGCGCGGCGGCATCAAGCTGTACGTCAAGCGCGTCTTCATCATGGACGACGCCGAGCAGCTGATGCCGACCTACCTGCGCTTTGTAAAAGGCGTGATCGATTCGTCCGACCTGCCGCTGAACGTGTCGCGTGAAATCCTGCAGGAGTCGCGCGACGTAAAGGTGATCCGCGAAGGCTCGACCAAGCGCGTGCTGGGCATGCTGGAAGAACTGGCGAACGCCGACGAGCAGGATAAAAAGGACAAGTACGCCACGTTCTGGAAGGAATTCGGCCAGGTGCTGAAAGAGGGCATCGGCGAAGACGCGGGCAACAAGGAACGCCTGGCCAAGCTGCTGCGCTTTGCCTCGACCGCCAACGACAGCGACGAACAGATTACTTCGTTCGCCGACTACGTGGCGCGCATGAAGGAAGGCCAGGACAAGATCTATTACGTCACGGCCGACAACTACGCCGCCGCGAAAAACAGCCCGCACCTGGAAATCTTCCGCAAGAAAGGCGTCGAAGTACTGCTGCTGACGGACCGCGTCGATGAATGGATGCTGTCGTTTATCCAGGACTTCGAAGGCAAGGAACTGGTCTCTGTCGCCAAGGGCGGTCTGGACCTGGGCGCGCTGGAAGACGAAGCGGAAAAGAAAGAGCACGAAGAAACCGAAACCTCGTACGCAGACCTGGTCGGCAAGATGAAGACCGCGCTGGCAGACAAGGCCAAGGACGTGCGCGTGACGTTCCGCCTGACCGATTCGCCAGCCTGCCTGGTGGCCGACGAGAACGAACTGTCGGGCAACCTGCTGCGCATGCTGAAGGCAGCCGGCCAGAGCGCGCCGGAATCGAAGCCGATTCTGGAAATCAACCCGAACCACCCGCTGGTGACGCGCCTCAAGTATGAAGATGCGCAAGGCGGCAAGTTCGGCGACTGGGCCAATATCCTGTTCGACCAGGCCCTGCTGGCCGAAGGCGGTTCGCTGGCCGACCCGGCCACCTTCGTCAAGCGCCTGAACGAACTGCTGCTCAATTCGGCGAAATAACGCATCCTGGCGTATCTGATACGCCCAGTGCGCAGGTCGGATCAGCGCAAGCGTAATCCGGCCACCACAGCAAAGTGATGTATCGAAGCCGGCCCTTTCTCCTTGAAAGGACCGGTTTTTTTTTATCCGATACCAGCGCCTGGCTCTCGGCTAGCCAGCCAAGATGGGTTATTGAAGACAAGACAGGGATGGGTGCAATGAAAAGCGTGATGGCCAGCCTCGCCGCGCATCTGCTGGCATGTGTGCTGTTCCTGGTGTTGCTGTGGCTCCGGTTCGTCTTGCGTGAGCGGCTGATGGGTGCATTGCCGGCCAGCGGCATCGCCGGTGCGCTCACGCTTGCCTTGCTGCTGTATGGTGTGGCCGGAGCCAATCTGCTGATCGCGCTGGTGCCCTACGATGTCGTCAAGGCCGTGCTGTGCGTACTGTTGGCGGTGGCCGTGCTGGTGTGTTTTCTGCCGGAGCATCCGCTGCGCGCCGTCTATTTCAGCATGGCGGCCGCAGCCGCGAGCTGGCTCGGCGTGCTGGCCGGGCGCAGGCTGGCGCGCTACCGGCGCTGATGCCCCTGTAGTAGCCCGAACGGCGCCATGCTAGAATCGCCGACGTGCCAAGCGTGGCCGCATTCACGGGTAGACCCTGGGCAGACGGAATCATGAATACTGTATCGACTTATCGCCGCTTCGGCGGCATCCTGTTATGGGCTGCCTGCGCGGCCATGCCGGTGCTTTCGCCGGCCAAAGCCGCAACGCCGGCCGCCGTCAAGGCGCCTGCGATCGCGCCCCGGGCCATCGTGCCCCGGGCCATCGTGCTGCCGGCCGGGCAATTGCCGCGCCTGAGCGAAGAGCCGCAGGTGCGCGCGGCGCTGTTCGAGTTTTTCGGCTATGCGCGCGGCAGCTATACCGATGACGACGCGCTGCTGCTGGAGCAGGCGCTCGAAGCGATCAGCGAACGGCGCGATGCCACCCGCAACGTGCTGCCGGACGGGCGCCAGCTGCTCGCTTCCATGAACGACCGCAACCAGGGCCGCGAACGGGGCGCCATCCTGCTCGACAAGCGCGGCGCCGTGATCGCCTTTGGCCTGGTTAACGGCCATTGCCGCCTGCACGGCCAGCCGCTGGCCAGGGTCTGCAATCCCGATCCGCAGTCCGTGCTGACCGTGTTTCACCGCAAGGGCATGCTGGTTGGCGAAGCGGCGCCGCTGTTGGCGTGGGCCAGGCAGCTGCCGCCGATGCTGGCGCTGATCGCCGCCGACGATGAAACGGGCAGTGACGGACAGAAGATCGCCACGGTCGAATATGTACTGGCCCAGCCGGCGTTGCCAGGCTGGAACCGCGCGCAGCTGCCGTCCGGCTTTCCGTCCGCGCTGCTGCCGCTGCTGCTCGACAAATCGACCGTGCTGACCTCGGCCGGCGCGGGCGTGTTCACGTTCCCGCTGTCCCTGAAGGGCAAGAAGCAGAACAATGTGCTCGACGAAGCGGAAGGCCGGCCGCCGCGCGACCTGGAAGTGGCGCTGCGCAGCTACGCCAGCTTCGACAGCGTGGTCGAGCTGTACCGCAAGACCATCAAGGGCGCCCGCCTGCAGCGCAACGAACGCACCGCCTACCTGCACGGCGACCTGGGGCAGGGCAGCTACCGCGTGTATATCCGCAACACGGGCTTTGACGGCGTGATGATCGACGTGGCACTGTGGCAGAAAAAGCTGGTGGCCGGACAATAAACCATTGGTGGCTCCCGCGGTTGGTCGGGCAGCCGGGCAACAAGACCGCAGGTCGGATTAGGCGGAGCCGTAATCCGACACCATTGTTGGCGCCAGCGGTGTGGTCGGATTACGGCGCTGCGCGCCTGATCCGACCTGCGTGACAGAGGCAGGATCGTAGGTCGGGTTAGCGCGCAGCGCGTAACCCGACATCACCATCATGGCCACCCAGCGCCAGCATCGCCTTGATTTCCTGATCCCGCTTGACCTTCCCCGTCCTGAAGCGCATATAAATCAGCGCCGCCGGCAGTCCGCCTGCCAGCAGCGCATCGAAATCGAGCCGGGTTTCCGACACGGACAATGTGTGCAGCGCGGTCAGCAAAGCCAGCCCGTCGAGCCGCTCCAGCCCCTTGCACGTCAGCAGATGCAGCCGCTCCAGCAGCCGGTTGCCGCTGACGTCCAGTTGCGTCAGCTTGATCTGGTCTTCCAGCCACAGCTGGCGCAGCAGCGGGAAGCGGGCCAGGTCGCCCAGGTCTTCGAGACCGCGCACGCGGATCACTTCCAGCTGCGTCAATTGCGGCGCGTCGATCTCCCGGATCGATTCGCGCCCGCCCAGCTGCAGCAGCAGGCGTTCCAGGCGCGCGATGCCGGAGATAAAATCGAGCGCCACCGTGTTTTTCATGCGGTACAGCGACAATTCGGTCAGCGCGGGCAAACCGGCCAGCGTGTCGATCTGCATGGCGTGGCCTTCGATCGCCAGCGAGGACAGCTGCGTGTAATGGCGCAGCGGCGCCAGGTCGATATTGTTTTTGACTGTTTCGCCCAGATGCAGGTATTCCAGCCCGTGCAGGTTCTCCAGCTGCAGGATATCCGTCTGCGCCAGTTCGTACACGCCCAGGTCCAGGCGTTTCAGATGGCGCAGTTCGCCCAGCGTTTCCAGATACAGCGCATTGCGGTGGCAGTCGATCGACAGGCTGGCCACATGCGGCAGGCCAAGCAGGATGCGCGTATCGAAGACACGCGGATCGTAGCCGTAGATGCGGATTGTCAGTGCCGTGCCATGAATGGCCGCCAGTGCATCGAGTTCGGGCAGCAGCGGCCCGGGCTCGCCCAGCGTGTCGAACTGCACCAGTACCTGGCGGCCGGCGGCGATGGCTGCGCCGATTTCAGCTCCATCCAGTTGCAAAGGATTCTGCAGGGTCAGCGTGCTTTGTTTCATCCTTATTCTCCAAATACGAACGGGGTTTTCTTCGCCAGCGGACAGCCTTCCGGCCCCGGTGATAGTTGCATGCCCGTGTCGTCAAATGTCTTGCCGCAGTCGACGGCGATGCGCTGGCGATAGCTGCGGATGCTGGCCACCTTGCCGTTCGGGTGATAGCAGATGGCGTCGCCGTCGCGCTCGGCCGAGGCATAGCTGAGGACAGTCTGGCCATTGACGGTGCGCTTGCCGTGGCCGCGGCGCGGCTCCGTGCATTTGAGCTGGCCGCTCTCAAAGTAGGTGTTGTAGACCGAGGTGTCGGCGGCGCGGTCGACCAGCAGTTCATCCATCACCTTGCCGTTGGCATACCAGGAGTGTCCCTCCTGGCGCTGGCCGAACTGGAACACGTAGTCGGACTCTGGTCTGCCATTGCCATACCACATCCGGTGATAGTCGCACACATCGTCGCGCTCCCGGCCGTCTTCGGTAAAGTAACAGCGGTGGATATCGTTGATCAGGGTGCCGTCCTCGGCGTACTCGCGCAGGTGCGCCGCCAGCCGGCCCCGTTCGACCACAGTCAGGCGTTCCGGCTTGCCGTCCGGGTAGTAGCGCGCATCCATGCCCTGTTTCCTGCCGTTGTCCCAGGCCGTGTCGAGTCGCAGGATCTTGCCGTCGGCGTTCCAGGCGCGCTCGCGCCCGTCGAGCTGGCCGTTGCGAAACGTGGCCTGGTACACCAGCGTGCCATCGGGCATGTAGCGCGTGCGCTCGCCATCGAGGACATCCATCGCATAGTGTTCGCGCAACCGCAGCTTGCCGCTGGCGTCGCTCTCTGTCGCCTCGCCCTGTTTTTTGCCTTTCACAAAATTGACGCGCAGGGTAGCGCCATCCTTGAGTTTCAGTATCCAGGGGCCATCGCGCAGGCCGTCGAGATAGCTGCCTTCGCCATCACCCGTGATCCACTTGCCCTGGCGCGTGCCGTTGACGTAATTGCCGCGCGCCTGCAGCTTGCCTTTCATCGTGCGTTCGTGCGGGCCGTTCAGCTGGCCGCCTGCGTAGGTGTCGAAACCGGTCACTTCGTCTTCACCGGCATAGTTGATGACCGTCCAGCGGCCTTCGCGCTTGCCGGCGCGGTACGCGCCGTCCTCGGTCTGCTTCGGCTCCTCGATATGCCAGGGGCCGTCGGGCAGGCCGTTCACATACGCGCCCCTGGCCGAGCCTTCATGCAGGCCGCTGCGGGTCCAGATGCCGGTACGCTTGCCGTGGGCGTACTCGCCCCGCTCCACTACCGAACCGTCATCCCAGCTCAGGCTGTAGATCACGGACGGCCCCTCCGCGCTGCCCGCAAACTGCTGCGGCGCGGTTTCCCAGCCCACCTGCCACAAGCGGTAGTTGGGCAGCTCGCCCGCGCCGCCGTCGCCGTACAGCGTGTAGCTGGCCGTCAGATATCGCGCGCCCTGCCTGGAAAAGGTTTTCTTGTAGGTGATGGCGTCCTTGCTGGCGGCGTCCACAGAGTGGCCTTGATTATCGAAAAAGCCGACCACCGTGCCTTGCGTATGGTCGATCGCGTCAAAATCGGCATTGCCGCTTTTGCCGCGCACGACGCTGTAATCCATCGGCGTCAGCTTGCCGAGTGCCGCCTTGACCTGGCCCGCATTCGGCGTGGCGGTCTGCGCCACGACGCGGTCCAGCGCCGGCTGCAGCCCGACGAGTTTCACATACTTGCCCGAGCTGTGGTCATGGCGGTAGGCGCGCAGACCCTGCTTGCCGTCAAGCCGGAACAGCACCAGCAGGGTGGAGGATTCCGGCTTGTGGTCGAGCGGGGCGTAGAACACGGAGCGGATCACTGCATTGCCGAACTGGTCGAGCCGTTGCGGTTTTGCGCCGGCCTTGCCGCATTCGCAGTAGTACGCGTTGACGCCATTTCCCTCTTTCAGGAAGACGATATCGAGGCCGCTGTCCTGCGAGGCCGCGATCACGGGATGGGCCAGCGGTTTGCCTTGGTAGAACGGCGCGGCGTGGGCGAGGGCGGTGCAGAACAGCAGTGGCAGAAAAAGGCGTTTCATCGGGGGGACAGGCGCGTTGCCCACTATGGAAAGGCATCGATACTGCCTAACTTCTTCCCATTGAGCAAATACACGCCTATCGTGCGCAGCCTGGGGCCGGGTCAGAGCTCGGTGCGCAGCGCGAACAGCTCGGGAAACAGCACCACGTCGAGCATCTTGCGCAGATAGCTGACGCCGGCCGTGCCGCCGGTGCCTGTCTTGAAGCCGATAATGCGTTCGACCGTGGTGACGTGGCGGAAGCGCCAGAAGCGGAACGCCGTTTCCAGGTCGACCAGCTTTTCGGCCAGCTCGTACAGCGCCCAGTATTTCGACGGGTCGCGGTAGACCTCCAGCCAGGCAGCCTTGACCGAGTCGTCGCTGGCGGTTGGCAGGGTCCAGTCGGCGTTCAGGCGAGCCTCGGAAATGGGCAGGCCATGGCGCGCCAGCAGCCTGACCGATTCGTCGTAGACGGACGGCGAACGCAGGGCCGCATCGAGCACGGCGTACGGTTCGGGCGCGGTGGTATGCACGTTCAGCAGCGCCGCGTTCTTGTTCCCCAGGATGAATTCGATCTCGCGGTACTGGTAGGACTGGAAGCCGGACGAGGCGCCGAGGTAAGGGCGGATGGCCGTGTATTCCGGCGGCGTCATGGTGGCCAGCACATCCCAGGCATGCACCAGCTGGTCCATGATGCGTGCGACCCTGGCCAGCATCTTGAAAGCGGGCGGCAGGTCGCCGCTTTGCAGGTTGGCGCGCACGGCGTGCATTTCATGCAGCATCAGCTTCATCCACAGTTCGCTGGTCTGGTGCTGCACGATGAACAGCATCTCGTTGTGGTTGGGCGAGAGCGGATGCTGGGCCGTCAGGATGCGGTCCAGCGCCAGGTAGTCGCCATAGCTCATCGACTCGCTGAAATCCATCTGCGCGCCATGCCATTGGGCGTCCTTGTCCTGGACATTGGCGCCGGCATGCATCGGGCAGCCGCTGGTGATTGGTGTGTCGTTCATGTGCTGGTCTCGGTTTTTAAAATCAGGTCACCGCGTCGCGGCGGGCTTCGATATCGTAGGCCTGCGTGTCGAGGATTTCGCGCAGGATCTCGACCGCATCCCACACCTCCGCAAAGCTGGTATACAGCGGCGTGAAGCCGAAGCGCATGATGGCCGGTTCCCGGTAGTCGCCGATCACGCCGCGCGCGATCAGCGCCTGCATCACGGCATAGCCATGCGGATGCGTGAAGCTGGCCTGGCTGCCGCGCCGCGCATGCTCGCGCGGCGTGACCAGTCCCAGTGGATGGCTGGCGCAGCGCTGTTCGACCAGTGCGATGAACAGGTCGCTCAAAGCCAGCGACTTGGCGCGGATCGCCTGCATGCTGGTGAGCGCAAAGATGTCGAGGCCGCATTCGACCAGTGCCAGCGAGACGATGGGCTGGGTGCCGCACAGCGCGCGGGCGATGCCGTCGGCCGGTGCAAACGACGGATCCATGGCAAACGGCGCCGCATGGCCCCACCAGCCGGACAGCGGCTGGCGGAACGCGGCCTGGTGCTTTTGCGGCACCCAGACAAAGGCCGGCGCACCGGGACCGCCATTGAGGTATTTATAGGTGCAGCCGACGGCCAGGTCGGCGCCATCGCCGTTCAGGTCCAGCGGCACGGCGCCGGCCGAGTGGGCCAGGTCCCACAGCGCCAGCGCGCCCTGTTGGTGGCAGTGGGCGCTGACAGCGGCCATGTCATGCTGGTAGCCGCTGCGGTAGTTCACATGCGTCAGCATGGCCACGGCGCAGTCGGCGTCGATTGCCTGCGCCAGTTCGGCCGGATCGTCGACCAGGCGCAGCTGATAGCCGCGGTCCAGCCATTGAGCCAGGCCTTGCGCCATATACAGGTCGGTAGGGAAGTTGCTGCGTTCGCTGACGATCACGCGGCGCGCAGCATGCGCAGGGTCGGCGTGTGACGCCTGCATCTGCAGCGCGGCTGCTAGCGCCTTGAACAGGTTGACCGAGGTGGTGTCGGTAATCACCACTTCGCCCTGGCCGGCGCCAATCAGCGGCGCCAGACGGTCGCCCAGGCGCTTGGGCAGGTCGAACCAGCCGTTGGTATTCCAGCTGCGGATCAGGTCAGTACCCCATTCGGCGGCAATGACCTGCTGGGCACGCGCCAGCGCCGCTTTCGGGCGTGCGCCCAGCGAGTTGCCATCGAGATAAATCACGCCGTCCGGCAGGTCGAACTGGCCGCGCAGCGGCGCGAGCGCATCGTCTTGGTCGTATGCAAGGCAATCTTGTCTGGAAATCATGGTGGCTTTCATGTCGATACTTGTCTTCGTTGCATGATATCGGCTGGCGGAGCAGGGCCGAACGGGAACGGCAGTGTAGCAAGTCTGGGCTCATCTGCACCATTTTTGCGCCTGCCACCCATGCCAAAAGTGGGGTTTTCCCGGGCGTAGGGAAAAAATTTCGCTTTTTTTCAAAATATTTTTCAAAAGCCCTAAAGTTTCCATCGCAAGCGTCGTAAAAGACTACATGGAAGAGATAGGAACTATTTTCAAATCTTTTTGAAAAAACCCTCAAGTTCTCGCCATCACTGCCGATACAGGGAGTGAAGATATTTTGATGCAAGTCAAGCCGTTGTAAAAATGCGATAGCACGTATGTCGCAGAAAGTCGGAAAACTTGGTTTTTCAACGCTCCTTTTTACACGCTTTTACAGGCGTGCAGACCTGATCGCACCGTGTTTGTAAGACAAACACCGACGGTCCTATCCTCTATTGTCCGGCCAAAAATACAGCAGCGCGCCTCTATGCCGTTTTGTGTTGCTCCGGCAGAATGTATCTCACTGGAAACACGTTGTGTTCCAGCGATAGAATTCAACGGATTGAGGAGATGGAAATGACTGCTAACGACATGATGGCTGAGATTCGCGATGCTAACCTGAGCTATTTGATGCTGGCCCAGCAGATGATCCGTGCGGACAAGGTAACGGCCATTTTCCGTCTTGGCGTGTCCGCCGAAATCGCCGAACTGATCGAAGGCATGAGCAATGCCCAGATCCTGAAACTGGCTGGCGGCAACATGATGCTGGCCCGCTTCCGCTTCGACGACAGCGCCATCCTGGGCATGCTGACGAACTACAACAAGGATCGTTCGCTGGCACAGTCGCATGCCGCGATCCTGATGGCCGGACAGGGCGTCGAAGAAATCGTGTAAACTGCAACCCGTAGTCAATCAGACGGGAGCAGCAGCATGGCCAAAAAAAGTGTCGTCTCGGAAGCACAGGAAATCCAGCTGGCGATCGAGTTGATACAGCTTGGCGCCCGCCTGCAATTGCTGGAAACTGAAGTATCGCTGTCGCGCGAGCGGCTGCTCAATCTGTACAAGGAGTTAAAGGGAGTATCGCCACCGAAAGGCATGCTGCCGTTTTCTACCGACTGGTTCATCACCTGGCAACCGAACATCCATTCCTCGCTGTTCATCAATATCCACCACTTCCTCGTGGAACACGCCGGCGCCACCGGCATCGAAGCCGTGATGAAGGCCTACAAGCTCTACCTTGAACAAATGCCGCCCGAGCCGGGCGAAGAGCCGCTGCTGTCGCTGACGCGGGCCTGGACCCTGGTGCGCTTTTTCAGCAGCAAGATGCTGGCCATGGCTACCTGCGGCAAGTGTGGCGGCAAGTTCGTCGTCAACTGCCTGGACCTGAATTCTGATTATGTATGCGGCCTGTGTCACATGCCGTCGCGCGCCGGCAAGACCAAGAAAGCGCGCGACGAAGCCATTGCCGCACCGACCGACAACGGCAGCTGAGTTCTTCGCCGTGTCAGACAAAGTCGGGATGGTGCACCGCCGTCAATACTGCCGTTCTCACCACTGTTTCCGCTAAAACCGATCCATGCTGCAACAGATTTTGCGGGCGCCTGCGCTCAAGGCCATCCTGATCCAGGCACTGGCGTTTCCTTTTATGCTGGGTCTGGTGTTCTTGCTGGCGCGTGCCGGTGTCGGCATGACCCTGCTGGCAGTCGCCTTGCTGCAGGGTCTGCTGGCGGCCTTGATCACCTGGCGCGCCGGACTGGCGCGCTGGTGGTGCGCGATCGGCCTGCTGTTCGCGCCAGCGCTGCTGATCGTCGGCATGCTGGACTTGCCGCCATGGCTGTTCCTGCTGGCCTTTATATTTTTGCTCAGTTTGTACTGGTCGACGTTCCGCACCCAGGTGCCGTTCTATCCGTCCGGTCCGCGCGTGTGGCGCGAAGTGGCGCAGCTGATTGACGGGCGGCCCGGCGTGCGGCTGATCGATATCGGCAGCGGTCTCGGCGGCCTGGTGCTGGACCTGGCGCGGCGCCGGCCCGATGGCGAGTTTTGCGGCATCGAACTGGCGCCGCTGCCATGGCTGGTCAGCCGCTTGCGTGCCAAGGCGGGCGGCAGCCGCGCGCGCTTTATTCGTGGCGACTATGCGGCGCTTGATTTTGCCGCTTACGATGTGGTGTTTGCCTACCTGTCGCCGGCTGCCATGGCGGCCTTGTGGCAACAGGCGGCAGCGCAAATGTTGCCCGGCAGTATGCTTGTCAGTTACGAATTCAGGATCGCCGCGCGGGCGCCCGACAAGACCATCGCCGCCACAGAGTGTGGCCCTTTACTTTACGTATGGTTCTTTTAGGCAATTGTCTGCGTTATTTGCTTGCCCGGAGCACAATCTCACGTTATTGTAGTTCCACACGGCACTTTGCTGAAAATACCTTGGAATGGTCGCCATTTCAAACTACCTTCGGTTACTTTTTGCCGCTGCGCGGACCTGCCTGAATATCATGGGAATGCAGGCCCGGCCACATTTGGGAGTTACAGCACTTTGTTAGTCATAATCGGATACATCATCGTTTGCGCCTCGGTATTCGGCGGCTTTGCGATGGCGGGCGGCCATCTGGCGGCCCTGTTCCAGCCACTGGAACTGCTGATGATCGGCGGTGCGGCTGCGGGCGCTTTTTTGGTCGGCAACAATGGCAAGGCCATCAAGGCCACCATCGCCGCCCTGCCGACGCTGTTCAAGGGCTCGCGCTATACCAAAGACCTGTACATGGAACTGATGTCGCTGCTGTTCGAGGTGCTCAGCAAGGTGCGCAAGGAAGGCCTGATGTCGATCGAGAGCGATATTGACAGCCCGCAGGACAGCCCGCTGTTTTCCAAGTATCCGGCCGTGCTGGCCGACCACCATATCGTCGAATTCATGACCGATTACCTGCGCCTGATGGTGTCGGGCAATATGGACGCATTCCAGATCGAAAACCTGATGGACAACGAAATCGAAACCCATCACCACGAGGGCGCCGTGCCGGCCCACGTGATCGCCAAGGTCGGCGACGGCTTGCCGGCCTTCGGTATCGTCGCTGCCGTGATGGGCGTGGTGCACACGATGGAATCGGTCGGCATTCCACCGGCCGAACTGGGCATGCTGATTGCGCACGCGCTGGTCGGCACCTTCCTCGGCATCCTGCTGGCCTACGGTTTCGTCGGCCCGCTGGCCAGCCTGCTCGAGCAGAAGCTCGACGAGTCGAGCAAGATGTTCCAGTGCGTGAAAGTGACCCTGCTGGCCAGCCTGAACGGCTATGCGCCGGCGCTGGCGGTGGAGTTTGGCCGCAAGGTGCTGTTCTCGACCGAGCGTCCGACCTTCAATGAGCTCGAAGACCACATCAAGAAATCGAAAACGAAGTAAGCAGTGAATACACGTCTGGATAACATGAGTCGATTGCCGCACACGAAAGGAGGACGCCATGGCCGATGAAGGCATGCGCCCGATTATCGTCAAGCGCATCAAGAAAACCGCCGGCGGCCACCACGGCGGCGCGTGGAAGATCGCCTACGCCGACTTCGTGACGGCCATGATGGCCTTTTTCCTGCTGATGTGGTTGCTGGGCTCGACCTCCAAGGGCGACCTGAACGGCATTTCCGAATTCTTCAAGACGCCGCTGAAGGTGGCGATGGCGGGCGGCTCCGGCAGCGGCGAAAGCAGTTCCGTGATCCAGGGCGGCGGCCAGGATCTGTCGCGCCAGGATGGCCAGGTGCGCAAGGCGCAGGAAGAGCAGCAGCGCAAGTCGTTCGACCTCAATTCGGCCAAGGCGGCCCTGGAGCGCGAAGAAGGCAAGCGCCTGCAGGCGCTGAAAGCGCGCATCGAAGCGACCATCGACGCCAATCCGCTGCTGAAAAAATACAAGAACCAGCTGCTGCTCGATATTACCAGCGAAGGCCTGCGCATCCAGATCGTCGATGAGCAGAACCGCCCGATGTTTGCGCTGGCGAACGCCAACCTGCAGCCCTACACCAAGGAAATCCTGCACGCGATCGGCTATGTGCTGAACGAAGTGCCGAACCGCATCGGCCTGTCCGGCCATACCGATTCGACGCCCTACATGAGCGACGCCGGCTACAGCAACTGGGAACTGTCGGCCGACCGCGCCAACGCTTCGCGGCGCGAACTGGTGATCGGCGGCATGAAGGAAGAAAAAGTGCTGCGCGTGGTGGGTCTCGGCTCGGCCGCCAACCTCGACAAGCTCGACCCCTTCAATCCCATCAACCGGCGCATCAGCATCATCGTCATGAACAAGCGCACGGAAGAAAACGTCCTGCGCGACGGCGCGGCGATCGAATTGCCGGTGAACGACGCCGCTGCCGCGATCAGCTCATCGCTGGCGGCCGGTGCGCCGCCAGCGGCGCCTCCCCCCAGCCCGGCACCGGCAAAGAATTAGGTGTACATGGCTTGCCAGCGCATCGTGTAGTAAAACAATGAGATCTCTATGACAAGAAAGAAAATACTTGGCTCGCATGTGAAGCGCCTGTTGTCCGGCGTGTCGGACCATGGCCGCAAGCATCTGTCCGAGGTTGAGACCGACCTGGTGCAGACCGGCATCTTGCTGGAAGAGGCAATCGAGAAACTGTCCTTCAACTTCATGGCCATTCACGCGGCCGTGGCAGCGCAGCAGGACACGATCGCCTTGCTGCTCGACGGCGGCGTGCCGCCCGAAGAACAGCGCGCAAAGCTGCTGGCATTGCAGGACGAGGTGGGCGGCTATGTCAATGCCGCCATCACCAGCATGCAGTTCCAGGACATGACCAGCCAGCTGATCGACCGCACCCTGAAACGGGTAACGGGCCTGAGCGAGTTTCTCGGCACCCTCGGGTCGCACGGCGCCGAAATGCTGCCGGAAAGCGATAACGAGGAAATCGTGGCCCTGCTTGGGCGCGTCAGCATGGCGCTGGCGATACAAAGCCTGGAACTGCGCAGCGTGCTGCGCAAGGCTGTCAGTCAACAGCATCTGGAAAGCGGCGACATCGAGCTGTTCTAGCAAAGGTTTTTGCGGAACGCTTGCGGTTGCATGGATCAATTCAATAATTAACCCGGGCACGAGGCCCGGGAATCAGTGGGAGCAAAGATGGCCAAAACGATACTTGCAGTGGACGATTCCAGCTCATTGCGCCAGATGGTGGCGTTCAGCCTGAAAGCCGCCGGTTACCAGGTGGTGGAGGCCGTGGACGGCCAGGACGGACTGGAAAAAGCCAAGCTGCAAACCGTGGACCTGGTGCTGACGGACCAGAACATGCCACGCATGGACGGCCTGGAACTGATCAAGCTGCTGCGCGAGCTGCCGGCTTACCAGAAGGTGCCCATCCTGATGCTGACGACGGAATCGTCGGACGAAATGAAATCGAAGGGACGTGCGGCCGGCGCCAATGGCTGGCTGGTCAAGCCGTTCGATCCGCAACGCCTGATCGAAGTGGTCAAGAAGGTGATCGGCTGATGCCAGTCGCACAGCGCAACGATGCAATGGACGGAGTCACGATATGACCATCGATATTAGCCAGTTTTTCCAGGTCTTTTTCGATGAGGCCGAGGAACTGCTGGCTGAAATGGAACGGCTGCTGCTGGCCGTCGATATTGCGGCGCCCGACGCCGAAGACCTGAATGCCGTTTTCCGTACCGCCCATTCGATCAAGGGCGGCGCGTCGACGTTCGGCCTGTCGGACATGAGCGAGGTGACCCACATCCTCGAGTCCCTGCTCGACCGTATCCGCCAGGGCCAGATGGCCTTGACGGCCGAACACGTCGATGCCTTTTTGGCGGCCAAGGATATCCTCAAGATGCAGCTCGACGGCCATCGCCTCGGCTCCGAGGTGGACCAGGACGCCGTGGCCAACGTGCGCATGATGCTGCAGTCGTTTGCGCAGGACGTGCCGGTGGCGGCGCTCACGCCGGTCGCGCCGGCCTTTCATACGGCCGAAAAAGCCGCCGTCAGCCATGCCGGTGGCCACCGCTTCCGGCTTGAACTGCCGAAGATGGAGCAGCGCGAAGTCGATGCGCTGGCGGCCGAACTGGGCCTGCTGGGCGACGTGGCGGTATCGCAGCTGCCCGATACGCGCAGCGTGCTCGAAGTGACGACCCATGAGAGCCTGGACGATATCCTGGCCATCTGCTCGTTCGTGCTGAACCCGGACGACATGGTGATCACGCAGGCGCCGCCGCTGGCGCCGGGCGAAGCGACGACTGCCCAGGCCGCGCGCGCCGCGCAGGAAGCGGCGCAGGGCTACGGTTTCTTCGATCCCTTGCCGGATGCGCCCGGCGTCAAGAGCGAGGCGGAGCAGGGCTATGGCTTCTTCCAGCCGCTCGAGGACATCCGCGCCGCCGCCGGCGTGCAGACGGACGCCGAACGCGGCTACGGCTTCTTCCAGCCGCTCGAACAGATCCGCGCCAACGCCGCCAGCGTGGCGCCAGCCGTTGCCGCACCGGTGGCGGTAGTGGCAGCCGGCGAGGCGGAACACGAGAAAAAACCTGCCAAGAAAGACGCCGACAAGGCGGGCGCCGAATCGTCGTCGATCCGCGTGTCGATCGAAAAGGTCGATCAGTTGATCAACCTGGTGGGCGAACTGGTGATCACGCAGGCGATGATCGAACAGCGCGCCGGCGCGCTCGACCCGATGCTGCATGAAAAACTGCTCGACAGCGTCAGCCACCTGACGCGCAATACGCGCGACCTGCAGGAAGCGGTGATGTCGATCCGCATGATGCCGATGGATTTCGTGTTCTCGCGCTTTCCACGCATGGTGCGCGACCTGGCCGGCAAATTGGGCAAGAAGGTTGACTTCATCACCAATGGCGCGGCTACCGAACTGGACAAGGGCCTGATCGAACGCATCGTCGATCCGCTGACGCACCTGGTGCGCAACAGCATCGATCATGGCGTGGAAATGCCGGCCGCCCGCGTGGCCGCCGGCAAGACCGAAGCGGGCCGCCTGTTCCTGTCGGCCAGCCACCAGGGCGGCAACATCATCATCGAAGTATCGGACGATGGCGCGGGCCTGAACCGCGAACGCATCCTGGCCAAGGCGCAGCAGCAGGGCATGGACGTGTCGGACACGATGAGCGACGCCGAGGTGTGGCAGCTGATTTTCGCGCCCGGCTTTTCCACCGCCGAAGCGGTCACCGACGTGTCGGGCCGCGGCGTGGGCATGGATGTGGTCAAGCGCAATATCAGCGCCATGGGCGGCGTGGTCGACATCCGCTCGGCCAAGGGTTTCGGCACCACGATTTCGATTTCGCTGCCGCTCACGCTGGCGATCCTGGACGGCATGTCGATCCGCGTTGGCGAGGAAGTGTATATCCTGCCGCTGGGCTTTGTCATCGAATCGCTGCAGCCGGCCGTCGAAGACATCAAGGACATCAGCGGCAAGGGACAGGTAGTGAAAGTGCGCGGCGAATACCTGCCTTTGATCCCCCTGTACCAGATGTTCGATATCGCGCCGCGCTTTGTCAATCCGTCCGAAGGCATCTGCGTGATCCTGGAAACGGAAGGGCGCAAGGCCGCGCTGTTTGTCGACGACCTGGTCGGCCAGCAGCAGGTGGTGGTGAAAAACCTCGAATCGAATTACCGCAAGGTGGTCGGCATTTCCGGTGCCACCATCCTGGGCGATGGCGGCGTGTCGCTGATCCTCGATGTCGCCGCCCTGATCCGCTCGTCCCGCCAGCTGGCGGACGAAGCCATTTTTTCGTAACACCGATAGATAAACGATAGGAAAACCTGCCATGTCAGATACTCAACAATCATCCAGCAAAACCAGCGACGGCAAGGATATCGCCGGCCGTGAATTCCTGGCCTTCACGCTGGGCTCGGAAGAGTACGGCATCGATATCCTGAAAGTCCAGGAAATCCGCGGCTACGAAGCGGTTACCCGCATCGCCAACGCGCCCGAATTCATCAAGGGCGTGATCAACCTGCGCGGCATCATCATCCCGGTGGTCGACATGCGCATCAAGTTCAAGCTGGGCACGCCCGTGTACGACCAGTTCACGGTGGTGATCATCCTGAACATCGGTGGCCGTATCGTCGGCATGGTGGTCGACAGCGTCTCCGACGTCACCACCCTGACCCCGGAACAGGTCAAGCCGGCGCCGGAAATGGGCACCGCGTTTTCGACCGACTACATGATCGGCCTGGGCACGATCGACGAGCGCATGCTGATCCTGGTCGATATCGACAAGCTGATGTCGAGCAGCGAAATGGGCCTGATCGACAAACTGGCCGCTTGAGCAACCTTTGACCCCAAGGCAGCACCTGGGGTCGGACCCTCAGGGTCCGACCCCGGCATTTTGCGGTTGGGGGTGAAAGCGAAAGTCGCGCAGGTCGGGCAGGTCGGGTTAGCGCAGCGGAACCCGACGTTCAGCGTAACCCGGCAACACCCGCAACAAGATTGACAGCAGCACCAGCACCAGCATCACTACAGCATATGCATGACCCGGCGCGATCAGAGGCGCGCCGGCAGGCCGCAAGGTTCACAGAAACCAGGCCACGGCACGGCGCGACACGACTATCGTGCGCGCCGTCATCAAACATAGGGGGAGACTGTAATGGGTTTGCGCAATTTCAAGATCGGTACGCGGTTGGGAATCGGCTTCGGCAGCATTCTGGCCATCCTGGTGGTCGTGGTGGTATCGGCCAATGTATTGAATTACCGGAACAAGGCCCAGCTGCTGGCGGGGCTGGAACTGGCCAGCGAAAAGAACACGCAGGCCTCGACCATGAAAAGCGCGATGCTGGAAATGGGCATCGCGATGCGCAATATCGGCCTGCAGGGCGATGTCGGCCTGATGCAGGTGGAAGAAGGCAAGGTGCGCGAACAGCGCAAGCTCTATGAGACCGGGCGCGACAGGCTGGCCACGCTGGGCCTGTCCGATGGCGAAAAGGCGCTGCTGGCCAATATCGCCACGCTGGACCGCGAGGTCGACAGCGCGTTCAAGGAAGCGATGGGCCAGGTGCTGGCGTTTAACAGCGAAGGCGGCGCCAAGGTGATCGCCAACCGCATCGATCCGCTGAACCGCAAGATGCTGGCCGATATCAACAAGCTGCTGCAGCTGCAGCACGCCAGCCAGCAAAGCTTCATGGCCGGTTCGCTGGCCGACGACCAGCGGCTGATGCTGGTGCTGATGGTGCTGGGCGGCGTGGCCGTGGCGCTGGGCGCCTGGTGCGCGGTGTTCATCACGCGTTCGATCACGGTGCCGCTGTCGGGCGCGGTGGCGGTGGCGCAGAAGGTGGCGGCGGGCGAGCTGACCTCGCACGTGGTGGTCGAAGGAAAAGATGAGACCAGCGCGCTGCAGCAGGCATTGAAGGACATGAATGAAAGCCTGGTGCGCACCGTCAGCGATGTGCGCCAGGGTACGCAGACGATCACGATCGCCTCGCGCGAGATCGCCAGCGGCAATGCCGACCTGTCGTCCCGCACCGAGACGCAGGCCAGCTCGCTGGAAGAGACGGCGTCGTCGATGGAAGAGCTGACCTCGACGGTGAAACAGAATGCCGACAATGCGCGCCAGGCCAACCAGCTGGCCGTGTCGGCGTCGTCGGTGGCGCAGCAGGGCGGCAGCGTGGTGGCGCAGGTGGTCGACACCATGGGCTCGATCAAGGACAGCTCGCGCAAGATCGTCGACATTATCGGCGTCATCGACGGCATCGCGTTCCAGACCAATATCCTGGCGCTGAATGCTGCGGTCGAAGCGGCGCGCGCGGGCGAGCAGGGACGCGGCTTTGCGGTGGTGGCGTCGGAAGTGCGCAACCTGGCGCAGCGCTCGGCCGGCGCGGCGAAGGAAATCAAGAGCCTGATCGGCGACTCGGTCGACAAGGTCGACGCGGGCAGCCGGCTGGTCGATGAAGCCGGCCAGACCATGGGGCTGATCGTCACCTCGATCCGCCAGGTGGCCGACATCATGGGCGAGATCACGGCGGCGACCCAGGAGCAGAGCCATGGCATCGAGGAAGTGAACCAGGCCATCGCGCAGATGGACCAGATGACGCAGCAGAATGCGGCGCTGGTCGAGGAAGCGGCGGCGGCGGCCGAAAGCATGCAGGACCAGGCGCAGCGCCTGGCCGATGCGGTCAGCATCTTCAAGCTCGGTGGCGACAGCGATGCGCCGGTGGCGATGGCCGCCAGGCCTGCAGCGCCGGCAAGGCCGCCGGCAGCCAGCGCGAAAGTGGTGAAGGCGGTGGAAAACAGGGCGGCAGCGGCGAAGACGACAGCTTCGCCACCCGCGAAAAAGCTGGCGGTGGCCAACGGGGACGATTGGGAAGAATTCTGACCGATCGTAATCCCGGCGGCCCCGCTGGTTATACTTGCACAGTACAGGCATTGGTCCAAGCAGTCATGAAAGAGGTAAACACAAATGCCGCAAACTAAATCGGATTCAGTCAAGGAGTTTGACTTTACCGGCAAGGATTTCGAGCGGGTCCGCGCAATGATCTACAAGCGGGCCGGCATCGCGCTGGCCGACAGCAAGCAGGAGATGGTCTACAGCCGCCTGGCGCGGCGCCTGCGCGCGACCGGTATCTCCTCGTTCGTGCGCTACCTGGACGACCTGGAAGCGGGCCGCATGGGCGACGAGTGGGAAGCATTCACCAACGCGCTGACCACCAACCTGACTTCGTTCTTCCGCGAAGCGCATCACTTTCCGCTGCTGGCCGAACACGTGAAAAAACTCAAGGGGCCGATCACCATCTGGTGCTCGGCCGCCTCCACCGGCGAAGAGCCGTATTCGATCGCCATGACGGTGTGCGAAGCATTCAACACGCTCACGCCGCCGGTGACCATCATCGCCACCGATATCGACACCAATGTGTTGGCCACGGCCGCCAATGGCGTCTACAACCTCGACCGCCTCGACAAGATGCCGGCCGACCGCGCACGCCGCTTTTTCTTGCGCGGCAAGGGCGACCGCGAAGGCCAGGTGCGGGTGCGCCCCGAGCTGCGCCAGATGATCACCTTCAAGCCGCTGAACCTGCTGGCCGACGGCTGGCCGTTGACGGGCCAGTTCGACGTGATCTTCTGCCGCAACGTGATGATCTATTTTGACAAGGCGACCCAGCGCAAGATCCTGTCGCGCTTCGTGCCGCTGATGAAACCTGATGCCCTGCTGTTCGCGGGCCACTCTGAAAATTTCCTGTACGTGTCGGAGTCACTGAAACTGCGCGGCAAGACGGTCTATGAACTGGACCTGGCGCGCAGCACCGCACCCAAAGCATCGTCGCAACGTACCTGAGATTAGCCATGAGCCTCGCACCCAAAGAACAATTTGCCACCAACGTCTATTTCGACCGGACGTTCAACTGCGAAGCCGCCAAGATCCTGCCTGGCGAGTACTACTTCACCAACAAGGACATGCTGATCGTGACCGTGCTGGGGTCGTGCGTGTCGGCCTGCATCCGCGACCGCGTCACGGGCCTGGGCGGCATGAACCACTTCATGCTGCCCGACGGCGGCAGCGACACCAACAGCCCGATCTCGGCCTCGATGCGCTATGGCACCTACGCGATGGAGATACTGATCAACGACCTGCTGAAAGCGGGCGCCAAGCGCGAGAACATGGAAGCGAAGGTGTTCGGCGGCGGCGCCGTGCTGCGCGGCTTCACGGCGATCAACGTCGGCGAGCGCAATGCGGCCTTCGTCATCAACTACCTGAAGGCCGAGAAGATGCGCGTGGTGGCCGAAGACCTGAATGACATCCATCCGCGCAAGGTGTATTTCTTCCCGCGCAGCGGCAAGGTGCTGGTCAAGAAGCTGATGCAGTCGCATAACGACACGCTGGTACGCCGCGAACTCGATTACGCGAGCCGCCTGAAAGTCGCTCCGGTAGGCGGATCGGTCGACTTGTTCTAACAAAGATCATGAGTAAAGGCCCGTATGGCCTGGAAGGGGAATAAATGAAGATCAAGGTACTGATCGTGGATGACTCGGCGCTGATCCGCAGCGTGATGGCGGAAATCGTCAACAGCCAGCCCGACATGGAAGTGGTGGGCACCGCCCCCGATCCGCTGGTGGCGCGCGAAATGATCAAGCAGACCAATCCGGACGTGCTGACGCTGGACGTCGAGATGCCGAAGATGGATGGCCTGGACTTCCTGGAAAAACTGATGCGCCTGCGCCCGATGCCGGTATTGATGGTGTCGTCGCTGACCGAGCGCGGCTCGGAAATCACCATGCGCGCGCTGGAACTGGGCGCCGTCGATTTCGTCACCAAGCCGAAGATTTCGATTCAGAGCGGCATGCGCGAGTACACCGAGATGATCGCCGACAAGATCCGCGCCGCTTCCAAGGCGCGCATCCGTGCCCGCACGCTGGCGCCGCACGGCGCGCCGGCAGCGCCTGGCACGGCGCCGTTGCCGATCCTGCGCAATCCGCTGCTGTCGTCGGAAAAACTGATCATCGTCGGCGCATCCACGGGTGGCACCGAGGCGATCCGCGAGTTCCTGATGCAGATGCCGTCGGACTGTCCCGGCATCCTGATCACCCAGCACATGCCGGAAGGCTTTACGCGCTCGTTTGCGCGCCGCCTCGATTCGCTGTGCAAGATCTCGGTGCAGGAAGCGGCCGGCGGCGAGCGCGTGCTGCCAGGCCACGCGTATATCGCCCCGGGCCACTCGCACCTGACCTTGACCCGCAGCGGCGCGAACTACATGACCAAGATCGACCAGGGCGAGCCGGTCAACCGCCACCGTCCGTCGGTGGACGTGCTGTTCCGTTCAGCCGCGCAGTTTGCCGGCAAGAACGCGGTCGGCGTGATCCTGACCGGCATGGGCAAGGACGGCGCACAAGGGATGCTGGAGATGAAGGCCGCAGGAGCGTATAATTTCGCACAGGATGAAGCCAGTAGCGTGGTGTTCGGCATGCCGCGCGAAGCGATTGCCGTCGGCGCCACGCACGAGGTTGGTGCGCTGACAGCGCTGCCCGGCATGGTGCTGGGCTACCTGGCGGCGCATGGCATGCGCGCTTTGCGCGTGTAAGCCACGTTTCCTATGATAAAGGGCAAGTTTTTTCGCTTAAAAGCAACGAAAATGCTATCCTACAGCTTGCTGCCGTAGTGTCGACCATAATGTCGGCATTCATGTCGATATTATTAACAAACCGCTACAGAAACAACGGAGTTATTCATGGCTGATCCAAAGATGAAATTTTTAGTCGTTGACGATTTTTCGACGATGCGCCGCATTGTCCGGAATCTGTTGAAGGAACTGGGTTATGCCAACGTCGACGAGGCGGAAGACGGCGTGATGGGTCTGGCCAAGCTGCGCGCGGAATCGTACGATTTCGTCGTCTCGGACTGGAACATGCCCAACATGGACGGCCTGACCATGCTGCAGCATATCCGCGCCGATCCGGCACTGGCCAAGCTGCCGGTGCTGATGGTGACGGCTGAAGCGAAAAAGGAAAACATCATCGCTGCCGCGCAAGCCGGCGCCAGCGGCTACGTCGTCAAGCCGTTCACGGCCGCGACGCTCGATGAAAAGCTGAACAAGATTTTTGAAAAGCTGGAAAAAGCCGGCGCCTGATTTTGCCGGGGTTGATCCAATAAAAAAGCTGCCAGTGTGAACTGGCAGCTTTTTTTACATCCGGGATCCGAACTGATGCCGTTAAATTAAGCTTTCCGACGCATTGAAAGGCGCAAAAACGTCAAAATGGCGGGCCGGAGACGCGAGCCTGAGAAAATGCCGATGGCTGCGTTGCAGCTCATTGCCGTACCAGTCGTACCGTCTTCGTCGCTGCGCCTTGCCCTCGACATTTTTCAGGCCCGCTTGGCCCGGGGACCGGTGCGGGCGATTGAGGTTTTAATCCATTTGCCGGTGTGCTGGTGGCGCGGGACGCTAACTGAACGGTCTCGGCATGTCGGCTAAATCTCCAGATTGTCGATCAGGCGCGTCTGCCCCAGCTTCGCTGCCGCCAGCACCACCAGCGGCTCGCCGGCCGCCAGCTCGGCCGCATTCGGCGCCTGCAGGTCGGCGCGCTTGCGCACGGAGATATAGTCTGACTTCCAGCCGCGGCCGTCGAGCAGGCGCATGGCGGCCTGTTCCAGTTCGGTAACGGACAGGTTGCCCTTGCGTACTTCCTCGGCCACAAAGTTCAGGCCCTTGTAGAGCTCGGGCGCTTCCGCGCGTTCGCTGTCGGACAGATACATATTGCGCGACGACAGCGCCAGGCCGTCTTCGGCGCGATACGTTTCGGCGGCGATGATTTCGGTCGGCATGGCCAGCTGGCGCGCCATGTTGCGGATGATCATCAGCTGCTGGTAGTCCTTCTTGCCGAACACGGCCGCGCGCGGTTGCACGCAGGAAAACAGTTTGGTCACCACCGTGCACACGCCTTCGAAGAAGCCGGGTCGGAATTCGCCTTCCAGCGTATTGCCCAGGCCCTCAGGCGGGCGCACGCGGTATTCCTGCGGCTCCGGATACAGTTCCTTCTCGGTCGGCGCGAACAGCACGTAGACGCCTTCCTTTTCCAGCTTGGCGACATCGGCCGCCATGGTGCGCGGATATTTTTCGAAGTCCTCATTCGGGCCGAACTGCAGGCGGTTGACGAAGATGGAGGCCACCACCGGGTCGCCATGCTTGCGCGCCAGGCGCATCAGGGACAGATGGCCTTCATGCAGGTTGCCCATGGTGGGCACGAATGCCGTGCGCAGCTGTCCGCTGAGCTGGTCGCGCAATTCTTCAATGTCGGAAATAATTTTCATGGATTGCTTTCGCTAAAACCCCGTTGTACGGTGGTCAGTGACAAAGGGAGATGGTATCAGGCCGGCGAATAGGCCAGCCGGACGTAAATGGGCGCAAACGGTTCGGCTTGCGTGATTTCAATCAGGGTTTCCTTGGCCAGTTCCAGCAGGGCCACGAAATTGACCACCAGCACCGGCACGCCACCGGACAGCTCGAACAGGTCGCCGAATTCGACGAAGCGCGCGCCCTGCAGGCGGCGCAAAATCGCCGTCATGTGCTCGCGCACCGACAGTTCCTGGCGGCTGATGCGGTGATGCTGGGTCAGCTTGGCGCGTTTCAGCAGGTCGAGCCAGGCCTGCTGCAGGTCTACCGCCTCGACCTCGGGCCAGGTGGGCGTCAGGCTTTGCTCGATGAAGATCTGGGTGCGCACGAAGTCGCGCTCGAACTGGGGAATCGCGTTCAGGTCGTAGGCGGCCAGCTTGATCTGCTCGTATTCCAGCAGGCGGCGCACCAGTTCGGCACGCGGATCGCCGCCGTCTTCCTCGACCTCGCTCTTGCGCGAGGGCAGCAGCATGCGCGACTTGATCTCGATCAGCATGGCGGCCATCAGCAGGTATTCGGCCGCCAGTTCCAGGTTGCGCACGCGGATCTGGTCGACATACTTCAGGTATTGCAGGGTGACCTGCGCCATCGGGATATCGAGGATATTGAAATTCTGCTTGCGGATCAGGTAGAGCAGCAGGTCGAGCGGGCCTTCGAAGGCTTCGAGGAAGATTTCCAGCGCGTCCGGCGGGATATACAGATCCGTCGGCATGCGCAGCAGCGGCTCGCCGTACAGGCGGGCAATCGCCAGCGGATCAGCGACGGCGGCAGCGGCAGGTTCGGGTGGCGCAATCGCCACGGCGGACGCATCAGGCGCGTCTGTGCCTGGCGAGTCCGCCGTTTCTTCAGGCAACATGCCGGTTCCGCAGGCGGTCTATCAGATCTTGTTCTGGTAGACGTAAGCCTGTTGCTTGACGGCCGAGGCCATCTGGCGGTCCTGCTCGTCGAGGCTGACGGGCGGCTTGTCCCACAGCAGGGCGCGGCCGGCGCGCTGGCCTTCTTCCATGCCCGGGTTCTTCGCTTTCAGTTCGGCGATGAACAGGGTGTGGTCCGAAACGTAATTCATGTGTTTTGCAGGCAGTTTCATGGTCTTTTCTGTATAAAAAGTCAGCAGGCCACATTTTACCGCGCCGGGCAGCGCGGTGGGACATTCTGTCGCCTGGGCTGCAATGGAAATTTCTAAAACTCAATAACGTAACTTGGTAATGTAACTTGGTAACGCCGCTTAGTAGCGCAGCATGCGCCGCATCACGGAAGGGGGCGGTTCGGCCGGATTGGCGTGCGAATATTCGAGTTCTTCCGCCAGCTCAAAACCGAAGGCGGCATAAAAGTCGATCAGCTTGCCCTGGTCCAGCCGCACGGCCAGCCGCAATTCTTCGGCCTGGCACGACAATGCATGATGGATCACGGCTTCGAGCAGATGCTGCGAGCAGTGGTGGCCGCGCCAGGCCGGCAAAATGCCCATGCGCGAGATTTCCCAGATCGACGGTTCGCTGTCGAGCGGCATGAAGCGCAGGGAACCTGCCGGCATGCCGTCGATCAACAGAATGAAGCCGCCGCCGCTGCGCAGATAGCGCGCCACCTGCTCCGGCGTTTCGTGGTGCCCGCTGGACGAGGCGGCGACCTTGCCCGCCCATGCCGCGCGGGTCAGTCCGGCCATCAGGGCCGCATCCGCATCGCCCGCTTCGCGCACCACGATCTTCATGGCGTGGCCTTAACGGATGCGCATGCCAGGTTCGGCACCCGGCCACGGGTTCAGGATATAGATGCCCGGGTTGGCCTTTTCGTCGGCGGCGGACGCCGCCATCACCATGCCTTCGGACACGCCGAACTTCATCTTGCGCGGCGCTAGGTTGGCCACCAGCACGGTCAGCTTGCCGACCAGCTGTTCCGGCTTGTAGGCCGAACGGATGCCCGAGAACACATTGCGCAGGCGGCCTTCGCCCGCGTCCAGGGTCAGGCGCAGCAGCTTGTCCGAGCCGTCCACCAGTTCGCAGTTGACGATCTTGGCGATACGCAGGTCGACCTTCAGGAAGTCGTCGATCTTGATTTCGGGCGCCAGCTCTTCGATGGCGCAGGCCGGGGTTGCGGCGACCAGAGCCGGCGCAGCATCATTTGCTGCATCGATAGCCGGGGCAGCGGCCACGGCTTGCGGCGCATCGAACAGCGCTTCGATCATCTTGGCGTCCATGCGCGTCATCAGGTGGCTGTAGGCGCCGATGGTGCGGCCCAGCATGCTGTGCGCGACGGCGTCGCCGAACACCTGCGTGTCGGCCCAGGTATAGTCGGCGTCGTTGAGGAAACTGGCCACGTTTTTCGCCACGCCCGGCAGCACCGGCGACAGCAAAATCGTCAACTGGCGGAACAGGATCAGCGCGGTGGTGCACACGTCGTGCAGCTCGGCTGTTTTTTCCGCGTCCTTGGCCAGTATCCACGGCTTGTTTTCATCGACATACTGGTTGGTGATGTCGGCGATTTCCATGATCTCGCGCAGCGCCTTGCCGAATTCGCGGTTCTCGAAGTGCCTGGCGATGCTGTCCTGGCGCTCGACCACGACGCCGTTGACGTCCTGCGTCAGCGCGCGGTTGATCCAGGTCTGCGCGCCTTCGGACAGGGCCGGGGCCAGCTTGCCATCGAAACGCTTGGCGATAAAGCCGGCACAGCGGCTGGCGATATTCACGTACTTGCCGATCAGGTCGCTATTCACGCGCGCCACGAAATCTTCGCCGTTGAAGTCCAGGTCTTCCACCTTGGAGTTCAGCTTGAAGGCGATGTAGTAGCGCAGCCACTCCGGGTTCATGCCCAGGTCCAGGTAGCGCAGCGGCGAGATGCCGGTGCCGCGCGACTTCGACATTTTTTCGTTGTTGACCGTCAAAAAGCCGTGCACATTGACTTTCAGCTTGTCGATCACCGGGTGCCCGGCAAATTTCAGCATGGCAGGCCAGAACAGCAGGTGGAACGAGACGATGTCCTTGCCGATAAAGTGGATCTGTTCGGTGCTCGGATCGTTCAGGAAAGCGTCGAAATCGATGCCTTGCTTGTCGCAATAGTTTTTCAGGCTGGCCAGGTAGCCGACCGGCGCGTCCATCCAGACATAGAAGAACTTGCCCGGTGCATCCGGAATCGGAATGCCGAAGTAGGGCGCATCGCGCGAGATATCCCAGTCGGCCAGCTTCTCGCCCGCTTCGCCCAGCCATTCGCTGACCTTGTTGACCATTTCAGGCTGCAGGCGGCCCGGCGTGTTCAGCCAGTCCTTGAGGAATTCGAAGCAGCGCGGGTCGGACAATTTGAAGAAATACTGTTCCGACGGCTTCATCACCGGCGTGGCGTTGGTAAATACCGAGAACGGGTTGACCAGATCGGTCGGCTGGTAGGCCGCGCCACACACTTCGCAATTGTCGCCGTACTGGTTCTTGGCGCCGCATTTCGGGCATTCGCCCTTGATATTGCGGTCGGCCAGGAACATGCCCTTGACCGGATCGAAGAAGCGGTCAACGGTCTTGGTGACGATCAGGCCGGTATCGCGCAGCTTGCGGTAGATCGATTGCGACAGCTCGACGTTTTCCGGCGAGTCGGTCGAATACCAGTTGTCAAAGGCGATATGAAAGCCGTCCAGGTACTGGGCGCGGCCGGCGGCGATATTGGCCACGAACTGCTGCGGCGTGATGCCTTCCTTTTCGGCGGCGATCATGATCGGCGTGCCGTGCGTATCGTCGGCGCCCACGAAGTGCACCTCGCGGCCAGCGTCGCCATCGCGTTGCATTCGCTGGAACCGGACCCAGATATCGGCCTGGATATATTCCATGATGTGGCCAATGTGAAAAGCGGCGTTTGCGTAAGGCAGGGCAGTGGTGACGAACAGCTTGCGAGTCATGATTGATGCACTTTTGGGATGGATAAACAGGCATTTTAACAGCGGAAACGCAATATGAGCAGATGCCGCGCCATTGCGTGGCGGTTTTGTCCACGTCGCGCCATGCAAATTTGCGCTAGACTGCGCGTATTACATATGGAGTATTTACATGAGCATCACGGTAGAAGACGTCAAGGCGGCACTGGCGCAGGTTATTGATCCCAATACACAAAAAGATTTCGTTTCCAGCAAGACCGTCAGGAATCTGAAGGTCGACGGCAGCGCAACTGGCACCGATATTTCGCTCGATATCGAACTCGGCTATCCGGCCAGGAGCCAGATCGACCTGATCCGCAAATCGGTGCTGGACGCGCTGCGCGTGCTGCCGGGCGTGGGCAATGTCAGCGTCGGCGTATCGTCGAAAATCATCTCGCACACGGTGCAGCGCGGCTTGAAGCCGATGAGCAACGTGAAAAACATTATCGCCGTCGCGTCCGGCAAGGGCGGCGTGGGCAAATCGACCACCGCCGTCAACCTGGCGCTGGCCCTGGCCGCCGAAGGCGCGTCGGTGGGCGTGCTGGACGCCGATATCTACGGCCCGTCGCAGCCGATGATGCTGGGCATCAGTGGCCAGCCGAAGACGCTGGACGGCAAGAGCATGGAGCCGATGGAAAACCACGGCCTGCAAGTGTCGTCGATCGGCTTCATGATCGATCCGGACGAACCGATGGTGTGGCGCGGCCCGATGGTCACCCAGGCGCTGCAGCAGCTGCTGGACCAGACCAACTGGCGCGACCTCGACTACCTGATCGTCGACATGCCGCCAGGCACCGGCGACATCCAGCTGACCCTGTCGCAAAAAGTGCCGGTCACCGGCGCCGTGATCGTCACCACGCCGCAGGACATCGCGCTGCTCGACGCGCGCAAGGGTTTGAAGATGTTCGAGAAGGTCGGCATCCCGATCCTGGGCGTGGTGGAAAACATGAGCACGCATATCTGCTCGAACTGCGGCCATGCGGAAGAAATCTTCGGCGCCGGCGGCGGCGCGAAAATGTGCGCGGACTTCGGCGTGGAATTCCTCGGTGCCTTGCCGCTGACCATGGCGATCCGCCAGCAGACCGATTCGGGCACGCCGACCGTGGTGGCCGAACCGGACGGCCCGGTCGCCGTGATCTACAAGCAGATCGCGCGCACCATCGCCATCAAGGTGGCGGAGAAGGCGAAGGACATGACCAATAAATTCCCGAGCATTGTGATTAAAAACGATTGATCGTTAACGTGTTTTAACCCAACGGCAATGCAAAAATGCCGCGCATCAACGCGCGGCATTTTTTTTGTCAAAATTTCACAAACATCAACAAAAACCACAAAGGCCATTAAGGGATAACACGTAAAAACCCTGTCAAAAGGCCAGAAAACTATCCCAAGGCAATCATTTCACCTTGTCTTTACACGGATTTACATTTAATAATAAGAATCATTCTCAATACGATAAAGATTCTTCAATGTCTCTCTCCATCCTGACACCACGCCCCATCCCCGCTGCTGTCCGCCTGTTGTGCCTCACCCTTTCTTCCGCCTTGCTGTGCAGTCCCGCCTTCGCTGACGATACCGGCTCGCCGGATGCCGGCGCCGATGCCGTCCAGGCGACTATCCAGACCGTGCACGTGGCCAGTACGCGCGAAGAAAATTCCGGCTTTGGCGCCACGCGCGCCAGCAGCACCACCACCAAGTCCGACCTGTCGCTGTTCGAAACGGCGCAGTCGATCTCCGTGCTGACGCGCGACCTGCTCGATTCGCGCCAGGTCACCACCCTGAACGAGGCGATCCAGAGTTCGGCCGGCGTGTCGTCGGGCAGCTGGGGCAAGCGCGGCTGGGACGATTTTTCCATCCGCGGCCAGCGCGCCTCGGAATCGGTGTATGTCGACGGCCTGAAACTGAACCAGTCCAACTACGTGGCGCAGGAAGTATCCGGCGTCGAGACCATCGAGATCCTGAAGGGCCCGGCCTCGATCAACTTCGGCCTGGTGCAGCCGGGCGGCATGGTCAATATGGTCAGCAAGCGCCCGCGCGCGGAAAGCTTCAACCAGGCCGGCTTTGCGGTGGGCAGCTACGACTACAAGCAGGCCACGTTCGACCTGGGCCGGCCATTGAACGACAGCGGCAAGGCGGCTTTCCGCCTCAATGGCCTGTGGTCGAGCAGCGACGACCAGACCGACCAGGTCTGGTTCAAGAACCGGTACCTGGCGCCTTCGCTGTCGCTGGACCTGGGCGCGAACACGGACTTCACGATACTGACGTCATACACCAGCCGCGAATACCTGCGCAACCAGGGCGTGCCGGTCAGGGGCACCCTGCAGGCGAACCGCAATGGCCGGCTGGACCGCAACCAGTTCTTTGGCGAACCCGGTTTCGGCCCGTACGACTCGTCGCAGAAGCAGGTCGGCTACAGCCTGGAACACCGGTTCGGAAATGGCTGGAAAGTGGCGCAGAATTTCCGCTGGCAGAAAATGGCGATGGACGGGCGCTTCGTCTCGCTGGGCGGCCTGTCCGCGAACGAGCTGCTGCTGTCGCGCTCCGCGCAGGTGCAGGATGTCGACGGGATTACCCGCGGGTTGGACACCAATGCCTCGCGCACGTTTGCCTTCGGCGGCGTCGAGCACAATGTGATGGCCGGCCTGGACCTGAACAGCGACCGCGTGCGCAATGCCAACCAGGCTTGCCGCATCGGTGCGCTCAACGTGCTCAATCCCGTCTACAACACGGTGGTCACCTGTCCGCCCGTCAGCCGCCTGACCACCACCACCGTGTCGTCGACCGGCCTGTACCTGCGCGACCAGATCAAGCTCGATGAGCAATGGCGCGTCAACCTGGCCGTGCGCCACGACCGCGCGCGCAACCGCGAACTGAATGGCCTGACCAGCGTCACCCAGCGCCAGGACACCTCGTCGACCACCGGCAATGCCGCGCTGTCGTATGTGCTGACGCCGAACATCATCCCGTACGTCAGCTACGCGACCTCGTTCCTGCCCGTCAGCGGCAGCGACTTTTTCGGCGTACAGTTCAAACCCGAAGAGGGCCGCCAGGCGGAAGTAGGCAGCAAGTTCCAGTTTGCCGGTGGCCGCATCAATGGCGCCGTCGCCCTCTACGACCTGACGCGCACGAATGTGACCACGGCCGACCCGGACCCGGCCCACATCGCCATCCTGTCGAGCGCCCAGGTGCAGACGGGCGAGCAGCGCACGCGCGGCTTCGAAGCCGAGATCAGCGCCGACCTGCGCAATGGCTGGAGCGTGCAGAGCGCATTGACGCTGCTGGACGGTCGCGTGACCGAAGACAACGGCGGCACCGTCGGCCGGCGCCTGCTCAACACGCCGCGCCAGAGTGCCAATGTATGGGCCAACTACCGCTTCCGTGGCGGCGTGATGGACGGCTGGACGGCCGGCCTGGGTGCGCGCTACGAGGCGGGCAAGACGGGACCGGCCGTCAGCTACACGGTAGCAGGCTACACCGTGGCGGACGCCAGCCTGGCCTACCAGGGCCGCGGCTACCGCGTCAGCCTGAACGTGAAAAACCTGTTCGATCGCGAGTACTACGCCGGCGTGCTGAACGCCAACGTGCTGCCGCTGGGCGACCCGCGCGTGGCCAGCCTCAAGGCCGTGTTTGACTTTTAAGTAACACTCCAGGAGCATGGCGGCTGTTCGCTGTCATGCTCCTGTCATCTGGCATGGGTATGCTGCCGGGCGGGCCGCGGCACGATCGCCGCGCAGTTCAACCAGCCACCGACACTATCCATGACATTACCGATCTCCCTGACACGCGCCTTGGCGCCAGCGCTGCTGCTGACGTCCATGCTGGCCGCTTTTTCCGTCCATGCCGCCACGCCTGCCAGGCCGGCCGCACAACCCAAGCTGGTGGTGGTGCTGGTGGTGGACGGCCTGCCGCAGGAGCAGGTCACGCGCTACCGCGACCAGTTCGGCCAGGGCGGTTTGCGCAGGCTGCTGGAGCAGGGCGCCTGGTTCAGCGATGCGCACCAGGCGCACGGCATCACGGTCACCGCCATCGGGCATTCGGCCGTGCTGTCGGGTGCCTACCCCTACCAGCACGGCGTGATCGGCAATAACTGGATCGACCCGGTCACCAGACAGTCGGTCTACTGCACCGAAGACAGCGCGCACAAATATATCGGCGAAGAGACCAAACCCGATGACGGCACCTCGCCCGCCAAATTGCGCGTGACCACGCTCGGCGACGAGCTGCGCTACGGCACCGGCAGCCAGGCCAAGGTCATCACCGTGTCGGGCAAGGACCGTGGCGCCATCCTGCTGGCCGGCAAGACCGGCACTGCCTATATGTACATGGAAAAGACCGGCAACTTTGCCAGCTCCACCTATTACATGCAGCAGCATCCGCAGTGGGTGCAGCGCTACCAGGCAGGCAAACCGCAGGACCGCTACTACGGCAAGAGCTGGACGCCGCTGCTGGCCGATTCTGCCTATGCGAACGACGCCCGTGACGACATCGTTCCGGCCAGGCCGGGCGCGCGCAATACCTTCCCGTTCAGCTACTACAGCGACAGCGGCAGCCTCGATGCAGACTACTACAGCCGCCTCAAGTCCGGCCCCTTCCTCGACGAGCTGACCCTGGAATTCGCACGCGCCGCCGTCGATGGCGAGCAGCTGGGCCGCAACCCGGCCGGCGTGCCCGATATTCTCGGTGTCAGCCTGTCGGCCCACGATTACGTCAACCACGCCTACGGCCCCGAGAGCAGGATGTCGCACGACCATTTGCAGCGTCTCGACCGCATGCTGGCCGGCTTCTTTGCGGACCTCGACAAGAAGGTCGGCATGGACAATGTGCTGGTGGTGCTGACGGCCGACCATGGCTTTGCCAACGTCCCGGAATTTAACGAAACGCGGGGCATTCCGGCCAAGCGCATCGACGGCGCGCAGCTGGTGGCGAATCTCAATCAGCACCTGGCGGGCGCGCTGGGCGTCGACAAGCTGGTGACCACGCATTCGCTGCCGAATATCTATCTCGACTACGCGCTGGCGGAAAAAAACGGCATCGGCCGCGTCAAGCTGGAAGACGAGGCGTCGCGTTTCCTGCTGCAGCAGGACGGCCTGGCGCAGGTCTACACGCGCACGCAGATGGAGACCGGCGCGGTGGCCACGCGCATGGATACGCTGATGCGCCGCGCCTGGAACCGCCAGCTGTCGGGCGACCTGATGGTGGTGACGAAACCGGCCTGGTACTTCGGCAAGGGCGTGGGCGGCACCTCGCACGGCACGCCCTATACCTACGACACCAACGTGCCGCTAATGGTGTACGGCCCGCGCTGGATCAAGCCGGGCGCGTATGGCCAGTATGCGGAAGTGGTCGATATCGCACCGACCCTGGCGCATCTGCTGCGCATACGCCAGCCGTCGGCGTCGGAGGGAAGGGTGTTGACGGAAGCGATGCGGTAAATCGCCACCGGCCAGGCCAACAATGTTGTCGGCTTGCGCGCTGCGCGCCAACCCGACCTGCGCTATTGGCCAGCATCGTAGGTCGGATTGGCGCGGCAACGCCGCCCGTAATCCGACATATTGTTGGCCCATGTACTGCGCCATTGTTACAGCAACCAGTCAATCGGCAGCACCGACAAGATCGACACCCCCATGCGTTTCCACACGCTGGCACCCGGTTCCGTGTCGTAGCGCGTGGTGCCGCCATTGGCGTCGCGCGCGATCCAGTACAGCGAGCCGTCGGGGTTGAGCAGCACCTGGTAGGCGCGCTGCGGGATGGTGCTGCGCATGGCCTGGCCCAGTTTGCCGGCCAGGGCCGGGCTGTCGATCACCAGGCCCATTTCGGTATTCAGGTCGATCGAGCGCGGGTCGAAGTTGAACGAGCCGACAAAGATGCGCCGGTCGTCGACGGCAAAGGTCTTCGCATGCAGGCTGGACGCCGAGCTGCCGAAGCGGCCCGTCTTTTCGCGCGCGTCGCCTTCATCCCACGAACGGCGCGACTCGTACAGGGTCACGCCCGCTTCCAGCAAGGGCTTGCGCCACTTGGCGTAGCCCGCATGCACGGCCGCCACGTCGGTCGCTTCCAGCGCATTGGTCAATACGCGTACCTTCACGCCTTGCTGCGCCAGGTCGGCAAATGCCTGCGTGCCCGATTTGCCCGGCACGAAATACGGCGAGACCAGGTCGAGTTCCGTGGCGGGTACGCCGAGCAGGTTTTTCAGGTTGGCCGCCACGCCGCTGCCGGCGCGCGCCTGGTCCAGCACCTTGGCCGGGTCGTCGCTGACCATGCGCGTCGGTGCCCATTCGAATGGCAGCCGGCGCTCGATCATCTGCTGCACGAACGGCGAGGTGCGCATGGCGCGTACATATTCCGCAGCCGCGTCGGTGTCGTCGATGCGGTCCGCCTCCGCCGCAATATCGTTCGCGTCGCCCGTCTTCGGCGCCTTGATCAGGAGAGGCGCCGGATACGCCGACGGGCTGTTCCAGTAGCGGTCGAAGTCGTGCGACACCTCGCCCACCACCGGGCCGATGGCCAGCACGTCGAGATCGGCAAACAGCACGTCGCCGGCCGCGCCGAAATATTCGTCGCCCACATTGCGCCCGCCAACGATGGTGGCCTGGTTATCGGCCGTGAACGATTTGTTGTGCATGCGCCGGTTCAGGCGCGAAAAATCGGTCAGAAACCCCAGCGCGCGCGGTGAGCGCAGCGCGAAGGGATTGAACAGGCGGATTTCCAGGTTGGGCTGCCTGGCCAGCAGGATCAGGGTGTCGTCGAGTTCGGCCGTGTTGTTATCGTCGAGCAGCAGGCGCACGCGCACGCCCCGTTCGGCCGCCTGGCGCAGCGCGTCGAACAGCAGGGTGCCGGTAATGTCCTTGTGCCAGATGTAGTACTGCACGTCGAGCGTGCGCTGGGCGGCGGCGGCCAGCAGGGCGCGCGCGGCAAACGCATCGCGCCCGTCGGACAGCGAATAGATGCCCGAGACGCCAGGATGCTGCGCCGCCACCGGCATGATGGCCTGCGCCAGCCTGGTGTCGGCCATGTCGGTCAGGGTGACGCTGTGCGTGCGGCCGGCCAGCGAGGGCAGTTCGGCGCAGCCGCCCAGAAGAACGGAAACGAACAGCGCCGCCGAAAACAGGGCGGCCAGGCGGCGCGAAGGAAGAATAATACGGGTCATGGCGGGCTTTCATCGGGGTTGCCCGATGGTATCAGAAGCCCGCCGAAGCCGAGGTCTTGCAGGGATTACACGGATTCAAGCGCGATCAGCTCGGCCACCGTCTGGCGGCGGCGGATCAGGCGCGAAGCATTCCCGTCGACCAGGTACTCGGCCGCATGCGGGCGGCTATTGTAGTTCGACGACATCGACGCGCCATACGCGCCCGCGCCTTCGAACACCACATAGTCGCCCACCTGCGCGGCAGGAAGCAAACGGGTTTCCACCACGCCGCCATCGCGCTGGGTAAACACGTCGCCCGATTCGCACAGCGGGCCGCCGACCACCGTGGCGCGCTGCGCATCGAGCGCGCGGCCGTCATGCGCGATCACCGTCATCGCATGGTAGCTGCCGTACATGGCGGGGCGCATCAGTTCATTGAAGCCCGTGTCGAGCAGGGTGAAATGATTGCCGCCCATTTGCTTGGTGGCGCGCACTTCGGCCACCAGGAGACCCGCGTCGGCCACCAGGAAGCGGCCCGGCTCGATCTCCATATGGACCGGGTGGCCCAGGTGGGCCTCGATCTGCTTGCGCGCCGCGTCCCACAGCTGGAAATAGTGACCGGTATCGACCGGCTGCTCGCCATCGCGGTAGGGCACGGACAGGCCGCCGCCAGTGGATATGGCCTCGATATCGTGGCCCATGTTCTTCACCAGGCCGACCATGGTGCCGCAGACGGTTTCCAGATGGCTGTAATCGACGCCGGAGCCGATATGCATGTGCAGGCCGACCAGATGCAGGCCATGGGCGCGGATGATGGCCAGCGCCTCCTGCAGTTCTTCATGCCAGATGCCGTGCTTGCTGTTTTCGCCGCCCGTATTGGTCTTGTTGCTGTGGCCATGGCCAAAGCCCGGATTGATGCGCAGCCAGACGCGGTGGCCGGGCGACGCAGGGCCCAGCTGGCGCAGCATGTCGACCGAGCCGCAATTGACTTCGATCTTCGCTTCCACCACGCGCGCCAGGGTGGCCCGGTCAAACAGGTCGCAGGTGAAGACCACGCCGGCGGCGCCATTGGTCTGTGCCGGCGTATAGCCCGCCTGCAGCGCGCGCTCGATCTCGCCCAGCGAGACGGCGTCCACATGCACGCCCGCTTCGCGCATCAGGGTCAGCAGATGGATGTTCGAGTTGGCCTTTTGCGCAAAGCGCACGGTGTCGAACTGCGCCAGCTGCGCAATGCGCGCGCGGATGGTGGCCGCGTCGTAGACCCACAGGGGCGTGCCGTGCTGCTGGGCGAGTTGGGCGAGGGTGTGGTCGGGGACGGGTTTCATGGGTGGTGGTCTCTTAATGTTTTGGTGGCGACGGTGGTGGTGTCGGATTACGCGCGCGGCGCTAATCCGACCTGCGATGCTGATCATGATGCCGGTTTTTGAGCCTTGCATAAAATATCTGTTTGGGCCTGCCTTATTCATTTATGATATGGGCATGACCATCTCGCTGCGCCATATCGAAGTGTTCCGCGCCATCATGACGACTGGCAGCGTGACTGCCGCCGCCGCCATGCTGCATACCTCGCAGCCTACCGTCAGCCGCGAGCTGGCACGGCTGGAGTATTTGACCGAGCTCACCCTGTTCGAACGCGAGCGGGGCCGGCTGCGGCCTACCGCGCAGGCGCTGCAGCTGTTCGAGGAGGTGCAGCGCGCCTATTTCGGCCTGGAGCGCATCGTCAGCACGGCTACCGCCCTGCGCCAGTTCGACCAGGGGCAGCTGTCGATCGCCTGCCTGCCCGTGTTTTCGCAGTCGCTGCTGCCGCAGGCGTGCAAATTGTTCGTGGCGGACTTTCCGAATGTCAGCATCAGCATCACGCCGCAGGAGTCGCCGCTGCTGGAAGAATGGCTGTCGGCGCAGCGCCACGACTTCGGCCTGACGGAGGTGGACAACGCGCCGCCCGGCACCGTGCTCGATACCTTGATGTCCGTCGATGAAGTGTGCGTGCTGCCCGATGGCCATGCGCTGGCGGCCAAGGCTACCCTGGCGCCGGAGGATTTCGCAGGGCTGCCGTTTATCAGCCTGGCGGCGGTCGATCCGTACCGCCAGCAGATCGACGCCATTTTTGCGCAGGCCGGCGTGGAGCGGCGCATGGCGCTCGACACGCACAGCGCGGCGTCGGTATGCGCCATGGTGCGCGAAGGCGTGGGGCTGGCCATCGTCAACCCGCTCACGGCGCTCGATTTTGCGGGGCAGGGGCTGCAGATCCGCCGCTTTGCCGTGTCGCTGCCGTTCACGGTCAATATTGTCAAGCCGCTGCACCGGCCCCTGTCGCAGCTGGTTGCCCTGTTCGGGCAGGCCTTGCAGGCGCAGGCGGACGAGGTGAAAAAGCGGCTGCTTCAGTTGTAAAGCCACCCCAATCGAGGACTGGGGTCGGACCCTCAGGGGAAATGGGCCCCGGCGGGCCCCATTTCGATCACGAAGCGACCGACCCCGGGGTTTGCCGTTGGGTGTAGTGAACAGAGTAAAATGGCGTTTTACCTATTAAAGCCTGATTACTTCGATGACCACAACCGCTACTCCCGTCCGCACCCGTTTCGCTCCCAGCCCGACCGGCTATCTGCACCTGGGCGGCGCCCGCACCGCCTTGTACAGCTGGGCCTTTGCCCGCCATTTCGGCGGCACCTTCGTGTTGCGCATCGAAGACACGGACCTGGAACGTTCGACGCCGGAAGCCGTGCAGGCCATCATCGAAGGCATGCAGTGGCTGGGTCTGGAGCATGACGAAGGTCCGTTCTACCAGATGCAGCGCATGGACCGCTACCGCGAAGTGGTGGCGCAGATGCTGGGCGAAGGTACGGCTTACCATTGCTATTCCTCGCCGGAAGAAGTCGAAGCGATGCGCGAGCGCATGCGCGCCGCCGGCGAAAAGCCGCGCTATGACGGTACCTGGCGCCCGGAGCCGGGCAAGACCCTGCCGGCCATCCCCGCCGACCGCAAGCCGGTCGTGCGCTTCAAGAATCCGCTCGATGGCGACGTGACCTGGGACGACGTGGTCAAGGGCACCATCACGATCTCGAACCGCGAGCTGGACGACCTGGTGATCGCGCGTCCGGACGGCACGCCGACCTATAACTTCTGCGTCGCCGTCGATGACTGGGACATGGGCATCACCCACGTGCTGCGCGGCGACGATCACGTCAACAATACGCCGCGCCAGATCAATATCCTGCGCGCCATCGGCGCACCGCTGCCGCTGTACGGCCACCTGCCGATGATTTTGGGTTCGGACGGCCAGAAGATGTCCAAGCGCCGCGATGCTGTCAGCGTGATGGATTATCCGGCGCAGGGTTTCCTGCCCGAGTCGATGCTGAACTACCTGGCGCGCCTGGGCTGGAGCCATGGCGACGACGAAGTATTTTCGGTGCAGCAGTTCTGCGAGTGGTTCAACCTCGATCACCTGACCAAATCGGCCGCCCAGTTCGACCTGGAAAAGCTCAAGTGGATCAATAACCAATACATCAAGCAGGCCGACAATACCCGCCTGGCCGACCTGGCCCGTGCGCAGATGGTGGAAGCGGGCGCCGTGTTCGACGGCGCACCGGAGCTGGCGCTGGTGCTGGGCCTGATGAAGGAGCGCGCCAATACCGTCAATGAACTGGCCGCCGCCTCGATGCTGTTCTTCCGCGAGCCGCAGCCGGAAGCGGCGCTGGCCGCGCAGCACATTACGGACGCCATCAAGCCGGTGCTGGCGCAGTTCGCCGAACGTATCGCCACGGTGGAGTGGAGCAAGGAAGCCATCGCCGCCATGATCAAGGAAGTGCTGGCGGCGAACACCATCAAGATGCCGCTGCTGGCCATGCCGCTGCGGCTGATTTTGACGGGCCAGTTGCAGACGCCGGCCATCGACCAGGTGGTGGTGCTGTTCGGCCGCGAGACCGTGCTGGCGCGCCTGGCCAAGTGGCTGTAATCGGCATTGCCGGGCAAGCGTGAAATAGCGGCGCAGAAACCGCCCCTGTGAAAAGTTCGTCATGGGCGAAAAAGAGTATTTGCAGAGTGAAACTTCTTTGCTATACTCTTGTTTCTGCACCAACGGGGGTATAGCTCAGCTGGGAGAGCGCTTGCATGGCATGCAAGAGGTCAGCGGTTCGATCCCGCTTACCTCCACCAGCAGCAAAACAGATGGTTGTTTTGTTAGCCGTTGAAGTGGTGCAGTAGCTGTATGGAAGTTCCGCGGTCCCCATCGTCTAGAGGCCTAGGACATCACCCTTTCACGGTGAGTACAGGGGTTCGAATCCCCTTGGGGACGCCAGTTCGGTCTGGTGTTGTTAGTAGCAAAGAAGTAGCAGTGTTTCTGCGCCCGGGGGGTATAGCTCAGCTGGGAGAGCGCTTGCATGGCATGCAAGAGGTCAGCGGT
>NZ_DAMAGB010000015.1:26399-88702 GCF_031995485.1 Janthinobacterium sp. | reverse complement strand
GCCGCTGCCCACCAGCAGGCGCGAGGCATAGGTTTTTCCTGCGATGGTCAGCAAGTCGTTATGTGTTTCGGTATGCATGTTCTGTTCTTTCAATATATTGGAACGCCAGACAAAACCGTAGCGAGCGGAAGGGTGTTGTGGCTGGAAAAGGCCGCAAATACCGACGCGCAGCAGGTTTTGATGGCCGTTTTCAGCCGCCGCCGATGGCGCGCACGATATCAACCTGGTCCTGCGCTTGCAGTACATGCGCCGGCCAGTTTTTCCGCTGCACCACCGAGCGGTTGACGGCCAGCGCCAGCGCCTGGCCTTGCAGCGACAGCGCTTCGACCAGCTGGTCCAGCGTGTGTTGTGGCGGCACCTGGTGCGGGGCGCCGTTGAGCATGATGTCGATCATGGCGCGTCCTCAGACCTTGCGATACAGCTCGGCGCCGTTCCTGATGAATTCAATCGCCTTGACTTCCATGCCCTGTTTCAGCGCCTGCTCTTCCGCCACGCCGATGCCGGCCGCGTATTCGCGCACTTCCTGGGTGATCTTCATCGAGCAGAAATGCGGACCGCACATCGAGCAGAAATGCGCCACCTTGGCCGAGTCCTTGGGCAGGGTCTCGTCGTGGAATTCGCGCGCCTTGTCGGGGTCCAGGCCAATATTGAACTGGTCGTCCCAGCGGAACTCGAAGCGCGCCTTGGACAGCGCGTTGTCGCGCAGCTGCGCGCCCGGATGGCCCTTGGCCAGGTCGGCCGCATGCGCGGCAATCTTGTACGTGATGATGCCGTCCTTGACGTCGGCCTTGTTCGGCAGGCCCAGGTGCTCCTTCGGCGTCACGTAGCACAGCATGGCCGTGCCGTACCAGCCGATCAGCGCGGCGCCGATGCCCGAGGTGATATGGTCGTAGCCCGGTGCGATATCGGTGGTCAACGGTCCCAGCGTATAGAACGGCGCTTCGCCGCACTGGTCCAGCTGCAGGTCCATGTTCTCCTTGATCAGCTGCATCGGTACGTGGCCGGGGCCCTCGATCATCACCTGCACGTCGTGCTTCCAGGCGATCTGCGTCAGCTCGCCCAGCGTTTTCAGCTCGCCGAGCTGGGCTTCATCGTTGGCGTCATAGATCGAGCCGGGGCGCAGGCCGTCGCCGAGCGAGAACGAGACGTCATACGCCTTCATGATTTCGCAGATTTCCTCGAAATGCGTGTACAGGAACGACTCCTGGTGATGCGCCAGGCACCACTTGGCCATGATCGAACCGCCGCGCGAAACGATGCCCGTCAGGCGTTTGGCTGTCAGCGGCACATAGCGCAGCAATACGCCGGCGTGGATGGTGAAGTAGTCGACGCCCTGCTCCGCCTGTTCGATCAAGGTATCGCGGAAAATCTCCCAGCTCAGATCTTCGGCCTTGCCGTTGACCTTTTCCAGCGCCTGGTAGATCGGCACGGTACCGATCGGCACCGGGCTGTTGCGCACGATCCATTCGCGCGTTTCGTGGATATGCTTGCCGGTCGACAGGTCCATCACATTGTCGCCGCCCCAGCGGATGGCCCAGGTCATCTTTTCCACTTCCTCGCCGATCGACGAGGTGACGGCCGAATTGCCGATATTGGCGTTGATCTTGACCAGGAAATTGCGGCCGATAATCATCGGCTCGACTTCCGGGTGGTTGATATTGGCGGGAATGATGGCGCGCCCGCGGGCGACTTCCTCGCGCACGAATTCGGGCGTGATTTCGGCGGGAATGCTGGCGCCGAACGACTGGCCCGGGTGCTGGCGCCCCATCATCTCGGCCATGCGCTCGCCCATCGGGCCGGACGCCTTCAGTTCGGCCAGGTACTCCTTGCGGCGCATGTTTTCGCGAATCGCCACGAACTCCATTTCGGGCGTCACGATACCCTGGCGCGCGTAGTGCATCTGCGTGACGTTCTTGCCGGCCAGCGCGCGGCGCGGCTTGCGGTGCAGGTTGAAGCGCAGCTCGGCCAGTTTCGGGTCGGCCAGGCGCGCGATGCCGTAGTCCGAGGTCGGGCCGGGCAGCTCTTCGGTGTCGGCGCGCTCCAGTATCCACGGCAGGCGCGGCGTACCGAGGCCCGAGCGGATATCGATCGCGACCTCGGGATCGGTGTACGGGCCGGAGGTGTCGTAGACGTAGATCGGCGGGTTTTTTTCGCCGCCGAACGACGCTTCCGTGTCGGACTGGCTGATTTCGCGCATCGGCACGCGGATGTCGGGCCGGCTGCCTTCGATATAGATCTTGCGGGAATTGGGCAGCGGCGCGATGGCGGCCTGGTCGACCGTGGCGGTGGCGGAGAGGAATTTCGGATTGGCGTTCATTTTGGCTCCTTGGCTAGACTTTTTTAAGCCTGGAGCCAGCTAAGGAGGTTCGGCTGCGCGCACGCGGATAGGGCGAGGTGCGTTCATCCTAAAGCTTCCCTTCGCTGGCATTATCCAGATCAGGTTCGGAGGGTATTTCTCACCCGCGCTTCACCGTGTTTCCACAGCAAAGAGCAGGACCCCTAGCGTTTGCCGCCTTGCGGCAGCGGGCCAATTATACGCGTTTCAGATCGCGTGGCCAGATGATTATTTCTTTTTTCCCCAGCGCCAGCGCGGCGGCTCGCCTTTCCACCAGCAGATGCCGATCAGCAGCGCGGCAACCGCGACTTCATAGACGATATAGGCAACGAGCAGCTGCTGTGGCGGGAACAGCACCGCGCCGCAGGCGAACAGCGCCAGCGCGCCGATGAATACCAGCCAGCCCTGCCAGGTGATCGGCAGGCCCCAGCCAAAGCCGTAGCTCTTGGCAGGAAACCAATAGGAAGGAGATTTGTCGGACATGATTTTTCCTGGGCTATGCGAACAGCTGCCAGTATAAATCAGCCGCCCTTCCGGCGCGCCGTGACATCGAGGCCGATGCCGCGGTAGCCCACGAACCGGCTGCCATTGTCGAACATCGGCTCGCCGCTGACCTGCAGGTATTGGGTCGTGCCGTCGAGATTCTGGCGGCTGTAGATAAAATCGAGGAACGGTTCGCGCGCGGCGATTTTTTCGTCGAGCAGCGCGCGTTCGGTGGCGTTCCAACGCTGCGGTTCGTCTTCGCTGCCGATGCCCAGCATTTCGGCCACCGGTCCGGAAAAGCGCGTCAGGTTGCCGTCCGCATCCTGTTCCCAGTACCAGTCCGACGACAGTTCCGTGAAACGCTGGAAGCGCGCTTCGCTCTCGCGCAGTTCCGCCGTGCGTTCCTGCACCGCCAGTTCGAGCGACTTGTTGTAGTCGGCCAGCTTCTGGTACAGCAGGCGCACTTCGAGCATGTTGTGGATGCGCGTTTTCACTTCCACCAGGTCGAACGGCTTGGCGACGAAGTCCTTGGCGCCGGCCTGCAGCGCGCGCAGCTTGTGGCCCGGCTGGGCGGTAATCACCAGCACCGGCAGGTAGCTGCCCGCTTCGAGGTCGCGCAAGCCTTCCATCACTTCGAAGCCGTCCATTTCCGGCATCTGCAGGTCGAGCAGGATCAGGTCGTAGCGGTGCTGCTGGTGCAGCGCGCGCACGGCCTGCGGGTCCATGGTGGCGGTGATGCGGGTGTAGCCGGCATTGCGCAGCACCTGTTCCAGCAGCATCACATTGGCTTCCTGGTCGTCGACGATCAGGATGCTGGCGTTCAGTATCTCGGTAGCTTGTAGCATGGCGGTAATCCTAATAAATGCGGTATCAGTGTGCTGCGGTGGTGTCGTCGGCCAGGCCATGCTTGGCCGCATGGTGCAGCGCCACGTCGAGCGCCTCCATGAATTCGACAACCTTGATCGGTTTGGTCAGGTAGCGGAAGAAACCCGCTTCCAGCCCTTTTTCTATATCGCGCGGCACCGCGTTGGCCGACAGCGCCATCACGGGAATATGGCTGGTCGCCGGATCGTCGTGCAGGATGCGCAGCGCGCCGAAGCCGCTGATGCCCGGCAGGTTGATGTCCATCAGGATCACGTCCGGCTGGTAGGTGCGCGCCAGGTCGATGCCCAGATGGGCGTCGATGGCGGTCAGCAGTTTCAGGTCGCTGCGGCGCGCGATCAGCTGCTCGACCAGCGCCAGGTTGGCCGGATTGTCTTCCACGTACAGCAAGGTGCGCTGGGTGTCCGAATTTTCCTGCACCACCGGCAGCACTTCGCCTTCGCCCAGCACCAGTTCCGGCGCGCGCGAGGCCTTGAATTCGACCCAGAAAGTGGTCCCCACGCCGACCGTGCTGTCGACGCCGATTTTGCCCTTCATCAGCTCGACCAGCTGCTTGGTGACCACCAGGCCGATGCCGGTGCCTTCTTCCGTGCTGTTTTCCTGGCCCAGGCGGTTGAACGGCTGGAACAGCTGCGCCATCTGTTTCGCGTCGAGGCCGGCGCCGGTATCGGTCACGCTGACGCGCACGCGGTCGCCGCGCTGGCTGCACTTGACCTGCACGCTGCCGCCGCTCTGGTTGTACTTGATGGCGTTCGACAGCAGGTTGATCATCACCTGTTTCACGCGCGTGCGGTCGGCATGCACATAAAAGGCATTGCCGCCGCGCGGGAAATGCATGCCGATGCCGCGTTTCTGCGCCTGCGGCGAAATCATCGCCTCGCAGTCCTGCAGCACGTCGAGCAGCGACATCGCCTCTTCCGACATGGTCACCTTGCCCGACTCGATCATGGCCAGGTCGAGGATCTCGTTAATCAGGCGCAGCAGATACCAGCCGCCCTTGAGGATCTGGTCGATCGAGCGCTGCTGCGGCTGGGTCGGCGGCGGCACGTCGGACGCCATCAGCTGGGCGAATCCCAGCACGGCGTTGAGCGGCGTGCGCAGTTCATGGCTCATGCTGGAGAGGAATTCGGACTTGGCGCGGTTGGCCTTCTCCGCCACCTGGCGCGCTTTTTCCAGCTCCGTGTTGTTGGTCTCGATCAGCGAGCGCGTATACGCTTCCTGCTCCTGCAGGCGCTTGTCGAGGATGGCCTGTTCGGCCTCGACCTGCTTGCGCGCCGTATTGTCGGTGCCGATCAGCAGGTAGCCGATCACCTTGTTCTGCGCGTCGCGCAGCGCGGTGACCGAGACGATGGCGGGAAAACGGCTGCCGTCCTTGCGGATATGGGTCAGCTCGTAAATGTCTTCGATGCCGCGCTTGGCCTTGAACACCAGCGCCTCGACGCCGGGCGTGATGGGCGTATCGAGTTCGGCGGAGAGGGCCGCGGCGCGCGCGACGATTTCCTGCGCGTCCGAAATGCTGGCCGGCGTCAGCTTGTCGACCACTTCGTTGGTGGCGTAGCCCAGCATGCGCTCGGCACCCACATTGAAAATCTGGATCACGCCCTGGGCATCGGTGGCGATGCACGAAAAATTGGCGCTGTTGAAAATCGCGTCCTGCAAGGCGCCCGCCTTGAGCAGCTGGCGCGGCAGGCCGGCCGCCAGCGTGCGCCGGTACAGGGCGGCCAGCAGCACCAGCAGCAGCACGATCAGCACGGCAATCAGGATGGCCGTGTCGGACGGCCCGCGCCAGGCCAGCACGCCGATCGCCAGCAGCACGATGGCGCTGAAGGAAAATGCCAGCGCCACCGGCCAGCGTGACGGCACGCCGGGTGGAATCTTTTCAACTGTGTTCATGGTGTGGCCCGGGTTGTGACAACAATAGGGAAAAACAGGAGCGTGGCGGGATCAGGCCTGGCGCTGGCGCACGTCCGACAGCAAGCGCGCGAATTCCTTCTTCACCACGCCATAGCATTCGCAGGTGGTGTTTTCGAGGCCGGCGCGGTCCAGCACCGAAATATGGCCGCGCCGGTAGCTGATGTAACCGCGCGCCTGCAGGCGGCCGGCCGATTCCGTCACGCCCTCGCGCCGTACGCCCAGCATATTGGCGATCAGTTCCTGGGTCATGGTCAGCTCGCGCCCGGGCAGGCGGTCCATGGTCAGCAGCAGCCAGCGGCACAGCTGCTGCTCCACCGTATGGTGGCGGTTGCAGACGGCCGTCTGCGACATTTGGGTGAGCAGCGCCTGCGTGTAGCGCAGCAGCAGGCGCATGACGGGGCCGGCGCGGTTGAATTCTTCCATCAGCAGGTGCGCCTTCAGGCGAAAGCCGATGCCGCCCGTCTGCACCACCGCGCGGCTGGGCGTGGAGTCGCCGCCCATGAACAGCGACACGCCCACCACGCCTTCGTTGCCGACACCGGCAATTTCGGACGAGCCGCCGTTCTCCAGCAGATAGTGCAAGGAAACGATGGCGGTGGTGGGGAAATACACATGGTGAATCTTGTCGCCCGAGTCGTAGATCACGTCGCCCAGGCGCATCGGCACCTGCTCCAGGTGCGGCGCCAGGCGCGCAAAGTCGGCGTCCAGCATGGCGGCAAGCAAATGGTTCTGGTTGGGGTTGGGCAGTTGTACAGGCTGGCTGGACATGGTCAGGATTCCTGGTTTCCAGTCGTCAGCTAGGCGGTATGAGAAAAGCGCCTGAACGAGAGGCGCCGACGCGCAGAGTAACACAGTGGTGTCTCTGAGCCGCAAATATATTTCCTTCTGAAAATAGTCTCCGTTCGGTAGCGAACCGACTGGCACAGGCGTCGCCACCTACAGTTGGTCCATTGCATGAGACAGCCTGGTCGCCGATCCGGTCCGACGCAAACCACAGAATGGGGCATCTGATGCAAAAAATTCTCCGGCGTGTGCGGGTGTCGGTTTCGGTGTCGGTATTGATCACCCTGCTCGCCGGCCTGGCGATCACGGCCCTGTGTTACGTGTCGGCGCGCCAGATTGAAGCGGAAAGCGCGCGGCTGCTGTTCCAGCATGACGCCAGCGTGCGCACGGCAGCGCTGGTATCGGGCCTGAACAATGCGGTGGAACAGCTGAAAGTGCTGAACCAGCTGTTTCGCAGCATCGATCCGATCAGCCGCGAACAGTTCCGCAGCTTCAGCGCGCCATTATTGCAGCGCTACCCGGAAATCCAGGCCTTCAGCTATCGCCGCGCGCTCGATCATGCGCAGCGCGCCGGCTATGAAATGGCCATGCGCCAGGCGCATCCGGCATTCATGATCGCCCAGGGTGACGATGACGGCAACAACAGCCAGCCGGCGCCGCAGCGCGCCAGCTACAACGTGATCGACTATATCGAACCGCTGCAGGGCAATGCGCAGCTGCTGGGACTGGATACCTCCGCCTCGCCCGGCCAGCAGATGGCGCGCATCGCCTCGCGCGACAGCGGCCAGCCGACCGCCACCGAACTGCTGACGCTGACCCAGTATCCAGGCCGGCAAACGGGCTTCCTGGTGCTGGCGCCCGTGTACCGCGCCGGCATGCCGCTCGATACGCCCGAACAGCGCCAGCGCGCCGTGACCGGCGAGACGGCGGCCACCTTCCGCATCACCCACCTGATCGCCACCATCCTGGGCAGCGCCAACCTGCTCGACAGCAGCCGCATGGGCATCGAAGTGTTTGCCGGCGCGCGTGGCGAGACCCTGGTCTACCGCCGCGACGCGGCTGTGACAACGCGCGCCCTGCCCGGCTGGATGCAGGCTGCCGCGGGCAAACCCGTGCAAACCAGCTTCAGCCTGGCTGGCCAGCCCTGGCGCGTTCGCGTGGCGCCGGCGCAGGCGCCGTGGAACGATCATCAGGGTTCGCTGTATGTGCTGCTGGGCGGCTTGCTGTCGACCCTGCTCGCCACCGCCTATGTGTATCAGCTGGTATCGCGCAACAGCATCATCCAGCGCATCACGGGCGAGCGCACGGCCGAACTGCAGTTCGCCAACCTGCGCCTGGCGGAAGACATCGCCGCGCGCCTGAAGAGCGAAAAAGCGCTGCGCCTGCGCGAGCGCATCATCGAAGTGTCGGCCAACGCCATCGTCATCTGCAGCGCCGAGCCGCCCGGCTACCTGGTCGAATATGTCAATCCGGCGTTCGAACGCATTACCGGCTACACGGCGCAGGACGTGATCGGCAAGCCGCTGGCCAGCCTGCAGGGCAATGTGCTGGAACAGCCCGCAATGGAACAGCTGCACGCGGCAATCCGCGAACAGCGCGAAGGCAAGGCCATCCTGCGCTATGCGCGCAAGAATGGCGACAGCTACTGGAGCGAAACCTTTATCGCCCCGGTGCGCGGCAATGGCGAGGCGGGCGACGATGGCACCGCGCCGATCAGCCACTTCGTGGTGGCTCAATACGACATCAGCGCCGTGATGCACTTCGAGGCCGAACTGGCGTTCCAGGCGCGCCACGATATCCTGACCGGCCTGGCCAACCGCCGCCTGCTGCGCGAACGGCTGGAGCAGGCGATGGCCGTGGCGAAGCGCAGCCAGCTGCCGCTGTGGGTGGTGTTCATCGACCTGGACCGCTTCAAGTTCGTCAACGATACGCTCGGCCACGACGCGGGCGACGCCTTGCTCAAGGTGGTGGCCGAACGCCTGCTGGCCGCCACGCGCGAAGTCGATACGGTGGCGCGCCTCGGGGGCGATGAATTCGTGCTGCTGCTGCCCCAGCATGAAAACGGCGCGCCCGGCATGGCCATTTTGCAGCGCGTGCTCGACGCCGTGGCGCAGCCGATGCAAGTGGGCGAATACGAGTTCTTCCTCGGCTGCAGCATGGGCGTGTCGGTGTATCCGGACGACGGCATCAGCGCCGACATGCTGATCAAGCATGCCGACATCGCCATGTACCGCGCCAAGGAGCAGGGGCGCGGCAACTGGCAGTTCTATGCGCCGACCATGAACGAGGAAACCCTGGTGCGCCTGAGCCTGGAGGGCGAATTGCGCCATGCGCTCGAACGCCGGCAGTTCCACCTCGAATACCAGCCGCAGGTGGACCTGGCCAGCGGCCAGGTGGTCGGCATGGAAGCGCTGCTGCGCTGGGAGCATCCGCAGCTGGGACGCATCGCGCCGGCCAGCTTTATCGGCCTGGCCGAGGAAATGGGCCTGATCATTCCGATCGGCGACTGGGTGCTGCGCACGGCCTGCCAGCAGGCGCGCGACTGGCAGCTGGCAGGCCATGGCCCGCTGCGCGTGGCGGTCAACCTGTCGGCGCGCCAGTTCAAGCAGCGCAACCTGCTGCATGCGGTGGCGGCGGCGCTGTCGGACACGGGCCTGGCGGCCACCTACCTGGAACTGGAACTGACGGAGAGCATGGTGATGGACAACGTCGAGCAGGCCACGGCCATCATGGGCAACCTGAAGGCGCTGGGCGTGAAGCTGTCGATCGACGATTTCGGCACCGGCTATTCCAGCCTGGCTTATCTGCGCCACTTCCCGATCGACGTGCTGAAAATCGACAAGTCATTCGTCAACGACATCAACCACAGCGCCGACGACGCGGCCATCGTGCGCGCCATCATTTCACTGGCGCACAGCCTGCGCCTGAAGGTGATCGCCGAAGGCGTGGAAACGGCGCAGCAGCTGGAGTTCCTGCGCCAGCACGGCTGCGACCAGATGCAGGGCTATCTGTTCAGCCGTCCGCTGCAGGCACCGGCGTTCGAGGCGCTGCTGCGCCAGGCCAGCACCTTGCCGGTCGAAGCGTACGCTTAAAAGGCGTGGCGCAAGCCGATATTGAACGCACGGTCGCCGGTGCCCACTTCGGTGGCGTTGCCGACCATATAGGCGGCGCCATTGTGATTGCGGATCTGCGCATAGGCCACATAGAGCTTGCTGCGTTTCGACAGCGCATAGGTCGCGCCCAGCGCCAGCTGCTGCGCGTCGCGGTTGGCGGCGTCGCGGTCGTCCTTGTGCACGATGGAGGCGAGCACGGTCGCCGCGCCCAGCGGCACCGACACGCCGACAATCGCGTCGCGGCTGTCGGCGGACTGCGCGGGTGCCTGCGGCGCGCCATACGGATTGTCGGCAAAGAACAGCGAACTGCCGTCGCCCGTATTGCGGCCATAGCCGGCAAACGCGGTGGCCGGGCCAAAATTGTAGTTGCCGGCCAGAATAGTGTTGTTGACATCCGCCCTGCCGGCGTCGCCGCCCCGGCTCTGGCGCGCCAGGCGCAGGGTCAAGGGGCCGTTGACATAGCCGAGCGCCAGGCCCAGCGAACGCTGGTCGCTGGCAATGCCGCTGTGCTCCCCCGCGCCGAACATCAAGGTAGCCGTCACGCCGCGCACGGTGGGCGAGGTGTAGCGCACGGTATTGTCGATGCGCGTGGCCGAATAGCCGGCCACGTTGGTCGAGGCGCCGGCCATGCCGCCTTCGAACGGATCGGCCACGTCGGTCAGCGCCTGGCTTTGCAGATTGTACTGGCGGCCGACGGTCAGCATGCCGAGCGGACTGCTCAGGCCCACGAAGGCCTGGCGGCCGAACAGCTGGCCGGCCTGGTCCGAGCGGCCCGTGTCGCTCAGCAAGCCGGCCTCCAGCGTGAACACGGCCTGCAAGCCATTGCCCAGCGATTCCGCGCCGCGAAAGCCGAGGCGCGAACCGGCCGAGACGCCGCTCGATACCTTGCTGATACCGCGCTCCTGCACCAGCGCCGCATCCATCAGGCCGTAGACGTCGACGGAAGACTGGGCGCGGGCGGCCGGCACGATGATGGTGGCAGCAAGGCCCAGGCAGAGGGAAAGGGTTTTCATGATGGTTTCCTTGTAAAAGCCAGGCCAGGACAGTCCACGGGCGGCAAGGCGCCATGCGTGCTGAAGCCACCCCGAAGCACGGGGGACAGGAATATCCTGGCAAAGCCGTGGCGGCAGCGGCCCGCAAAGATGAGGGCCGCGGCAAGTCCGCCGTGAATGGTGCACCGCTGGCGGTGCGCGTGGCTCAGGCGCCCGGCCCGCAGGGGACGCACTGAAAAGTTGCCGGCATCGCAGATGCCTGGCATGGTCGAGCGCTGGATAAAACGGCGACCGCTGGCGCCATTAACAGATCGGTTGCAGGAGGCGCCAGGGCCGACATTATAGCATCGGTGCAACTTTTACCGCCGTCCGCTTGCCACCAGGCCGCCCGCAAAGCCGCCAGAACCCTGAAAAACCGCTGTTGCCACGGCGCAGCCGTTGCCGTGTCATCTATAATGGTTCCTTTTGCCAAACACACGCCAAATCATGGAATTAGCCAAGTCTTTCGAGCCCGCCGACATTGAACAATTCTGGCGCACCGAGTGGGAACAGCGCGGTTACTTTGCCGCCACCCTCGATGCCGGAAAACCTTCCTTCAGCATCCAGTTGCCGCCGCCGAACGTGACCGGCACCCTGCACATGGGCCATGCGTTCAACCAGACCATCATGGATGGCCTGACACGCTATCACCGCATGCTGGGCCACAACACGGCCTGGATCCCCGGCACCGACCACGCCGGCATCGCCACGCAGATCGTGGTGCAGCGCCAGCTCGACGCGCAAAAGATTTCGCGCCATGACCTGGGCCGCGAAAAATTCGTGGAAAAAGTGTGGGAGTGGAAAGAAAAATCGGGTTCCATCATTACCGGCCAGATGCGCCGCCTGGGCGCTTCGGCCGACTGGCAGCGCGAATACTTCACGATGGACGAGCCGCGCTCGAAAGTCGTGACCGACGTGTTCGTGCGCCTGTTCGAGCAGGGCCTGATCTACCGCGGCAAGCGCCTGGTCAACTGGGACCCGGTGCTGGGCACGGCCGTGTCGGACCTGGAAGTGATCTCGGAAGAAGAAGACGGCTCGATGTGGTACATCAAGTATCCGCTGGCCGACGGCAGCGGCTTCCTGACGGTAGCTACCACCCGTCCTGAAACCATGCTGGGCGACGTGGCGGTGGCGGTCGACCCGACCGATGAGCGCTATACCGCGCTGGTCGGCAAGATGCTCAAGCTCCCCCTGACCGACCGCGAAATCCCGATCATCGCCGACGAATACGTCGACAAGGAATTCGGCACCGGCTGCGTGAAGATCACGCCGGCGCACGACATGAACGATTACGCCGTCGGCCAGCGCCACAAGCTGCCGCAGATCGTCATCCTGACGCTGGACGCGAAGATCACCGACGACGCGCCGCAAGCGTATCGCGGCCTGGACCGCTTTGCCGCGCGCAAGCAGATCGTCGCCGACCTGGACGCCCTGGGCCTGCTGGAACAGGTCAAGCCGCACAAGCTGATGGTGCCGCGCGGCGACCGCACCGGCGTGGTGATCGAGCCGATGCTGACCGACCAGTGGTTTGTTGCCATGAGCAAACCGGCGCCGGAAGGCACCTTCTTCCCGGGCAAGTCGATTGCCGAGACGGCGCTGGAAAAAGTCGCCAATGGCGAAATCAAGTTCGTGCCGGAAAACTGGAGCACCACCTACAACCAGTGGCTCAACAACATCCAGGACTGGTGCATCTCGCGCCAGCTGTGGTGGGGCCACCAGATCCCGGCCTGGTACGACGAGGCCGGCAATATCTTTGTCGCAAAAACCGAAGCCGAAGCACAGGCCAAGGCGCAGGCCGCCGGCAGCACGGGGCCCTTGAAACGCGACGACGACGTGCTCGACACCTGGTTTTCGTCCGCGCTGGTGCCGTTCTCGACCATGGGCTGGCCGGAAGACACGCCGGACATGAAGGCATTCCTGCCGTCGTCCGTGCTGGTGACCGGCTTCGACATCATCTTCTTCTGGGTCGCGCGCATGGTCATGATGACGGCGCACTTCACGGGCAAGGTGCCGTTTGAAACCGTGTACGTGCACGGCCTGGTGCGCGATTCGACCGGGCAGAAAATGTCCAAGTCGAAAGGCAACACGCTGGACCCGATCGACCTGATCGACGGCATCGACCTCGACGGCCTGATCGCCAAGCGCACCACCGGCCTGATGAATCCGCGCGATGCCGAAAAAATCACCAAGGCCACGCGCAAGGAATTCCCGGACGGTATTTCCGCCTACGGCACCGACGCCGTGCGCTTTACCATGGCCAGCTATGCGTCGCTGGGCCGCAACATCAACTTCGACCTGGGCCGCTGCGAAGGCTACCGCAACTTCTGCAACAAGATGTGGAATGCCACCCGCTTCGTGATGATGAATACGGAAGGGAAAGATTGCACTCCAAACGACGCCGACCTGTCGCAGGCGGACAAATGGATCATCTCGCTGCTGCAAAAAGCCGAGCTGGACGTGGCCAAGGGTTTTGAAGACTTCCGCTTCGACAATATCGCCGCCACCATCTACAAGTTCGTCTGGGACGAGTATTGCGACTGGTATTTGGAAGTAGCCAAGGTGCAAGTACAGCAAGGCACCGAAGGCCAGCAGCGCGCCACCCGCCACACCCTGCTGCGCGTGCTCGAGGTGGTGCTGCGCCTGGCCCATCCGATCATTCCGTTTGTCACGGAAGCGCTGTGGCAGACCGTCGCGCCGCTGGCCGGCAAGACGCTGAAAGCCGAAGGCGATTCGATCATGATGCAGCCCTACCCGGTCGCCGACACCAGCAAGATCGACGAGTCGGCCGAGGCGTGGATGCAACAGTTGAAGGCCCTGACGGATGCGACGCGCAACCTGCGCGGCGAAATGCAGATCTCGCCATCGGTGCGCGTGCCGCTGATCGTCGAAGCGGGCAACGCCACCGACAAGGCCGCGCTGGGCAGCTATGCGCCGTATATCCAGTCGCTGGGCAAACTGGCCGAAGTGCAGATCGTCGATGCGCTGCCGGACTCGCCGGCGGCCGTCGCGATTGTCGGCACCACCAAGCTGATGCTGAAAGTGGAAATCGACGTGGCCGCCGAACGCGAGCGCCTGGGCAAGGAAATCGCCCGCATCGAAGCGGAAATCGCCAAGGTGAACAGCAAACTGGGCAATGAAAGCTTTGTTGCCCGCGCGCCAGCCGCAATTGTTGCGCAAGAAAACGAGCGCTTGCTCAGTTTTTCGGCCACAATTGAGAAACTGCGCGAACAGTTTGCTAAACTGGCCGCTGCATAAGGCATACCGGCAGTATCGTACGGCGCCCTCCCCCGGGCGCCGCACGGCATCGCTGGTCCTGCCTTGGTAAAAGTTCGCGTAACGTTCAAAAAAACCAATGGAGACTAGCGATGCGTACATTATTAAAGACAAGCATGTTGATGGCTTTACTCGCCATTGCCGGCGGCGCCAGCGCCGCCAATGACAGCCCCGTGGGCGCCTGGAAAACCATCGACGACGCCACCGGCAAGCCGAAGTCCATCGTCCGCATCACGGACAATGGCGGCGTGCTGCAAGGAAAAATCGAAAAACTGTTCCGCAGCCCGGAAGAAAACCAGAATCCCGTCTGCGACAAATGCACGGGCGCCAACAAGGACCAGCCGATTATCGGCCTGACCATCCTGACGGGCCTGAAAAAAGACGGCAAGGAATGGACCGGCGGCGAGATCACCGACCCGGCCAGCGGCAAGGTCTACAAGAGCAAGGCGGAACTGGCCGAGGGCGGCAGCAAACTGCAGGTGCGCGGCTATGTGGGCGTGCCGATGTTTGGCCGCTCGCAGACGTGGGTGCGCGAGGAGTAAGACCGTAGGTCGGGTTAGCGCGCAAGCGCCTAACCCGACACCACCGGACGCCAACAATGTTGTCGGATTACGCTGCGCTAATCCGGCCTACCCGACCTGCCCGGTCTTGCGGTGATGTTTTTGCAAATGCCGGTCCAGGCTGTTGGCAAAGCTTTGCCGGTCCGACTGGCTGAAAGCGGCCGGGCCGCCCGTGTCGACGCCGCCGCTGCGCAGCTCTTCCATGAAGGCGCGCATGCTGAGCTGCTGGGCAATATTATCTTTCGTATAAAACTCGCCGCGCGGATTGAGCGCGTAGCCGCCCTTGGTCAAGACATCGGCCGCCAGCGGAATATCGCCGGTCACCACCAGGTCACCGGGGTTCAGCAGGCGCACGATTTCCTGGTCCGCCACGTCGGCGCCCGACGGCACCTGCACGGTGCGCACAAAGCGCGACGGCGGCACGCGCAGCCCCTGGTTCGCGACTAATGTGACGGGCAACTCCAGCCGCTCGGCCACGCGGTACAGAATTTCCTTGATGACGACCGGGCAGGCGTCGGCGTCCACCCAGATCTGCATACCCGGCATCGCCGGCGTCGCCGTCACAGCGTCCACGCTTCGCCGCTGGGGCTGATGCGCGGCGCGCTGACGCCGAAGTGCAGATAGGCGGCCGGCGTGGCCACCCTGCCGCGCGGCGTGCGCTGCAAAAAGCCCTGCTGGATCAGGTATGGTTCCAGCACGTCTTCGATGGTGTCGGCCGCTTCGCCGATGGCGGCCGCCAGGTTGCCGATGCCGACCGGGCCGCCGCCGAACTTGAACAGCACCGCTTCGAGCAGCTTGCGGTCCATCACGTCAAAGCCGACGGAATCGACGTCCAGCATGGCCAGCGCGCGGTCGGCCACCACCTTGGTGATCTCGCCATTGCTTTTCACTTCGGCAAAGTCGCGCACGCGGCGCAGCAGCCGGTTGGCGATGCGCGGCGTGCCGCGCGCGCGCTGGGCAATTTCATGCGCGCCGTCCGGGTCGATCGGCGCCTTCAGCAGCGCCGCGCTGCGCGTGACGATCTTGGTCAGCTCGCTCGTGTTGTAGAACTCCAGGCGCGCCACGATGCCGAAGCGGTCGCGCAGCGGATTGGTCAGCATGCCGGCGCGCGTGGTGGCGCCCACCAATGTAAACGGCTGCAGGTCGAGCTTGACGGAGCGGGCCGCCGGGCCTTCGCCGATCATGATGTCGATCTGGTAGTCTTCCAGCGCCGGGTACAGGATCTCTTCGACCACCGGCGACAGGCGGTGGATCTCGTCGATGAACAGCACGTCGTTCGCTTCCAGGTTCGTCAGGATTGCCGCCAGGTCGCCCGGGCGCTCCAGCACCGGGCCGGAAGTCTGGCGCAGGTTGACGCCCATTTCGCGCGCGATAATATGCGCCAGCGTGGTCTTGCCCAGGCCCGGCGGGCCGAACAGCAAGGTATGGTCGAGCGCTTCCTTGCGCTGGCGCGCGGCCGTGATAAAGATTTCCAGCTGGTCGCGGATCTTTTCCTGGCCCACGTACTCGTCGAGCTGCTTGGGCCGCAAGGCCCGTTCGATCGCCTCTTCGTTGTGCGAGATCGGCGCCGCATCGATGATGCGCTGTTCCGTGAAGATGTCGGTCTGGATGCTCATGCCGTATTCCCGTTAGCCTTTCGACAGCGCTTTGAGCGCCAGTTTGATGCCGTCCGATACGCCGCTGCTGGCCGGCACGTTTTTCACGGCCGCCATCGCTTCCTTGTCCGAATAGCCGAGCGCCATCAGTGCGTTCAGGATATCGGACTGCGCGTCCGGCGCGGCGTGCGCACCGAGCGGGCCGAGATCCGCACCGATCTTGCCTTTCAGTTCCAGCAGCAACCGCTCGGCCGTCTTCTTGCCGATACCCGGCACCCTGACCAGGCGGCCGGAATCCTGCAAGGTAATTGCCTGCGCCAGGTCGGCGATCGTCATGCCGGACAGAATCGCCAATGCCATGCGCGCGCCGACACCGGTGATCTTGATCAGCTGGCGGAACACGGCGCGCTCGGCCGCATTGCCGAAGCCGAACAGCAGATGCGCGTCTTCGCGGATCGCCTGGTGCGTAAACAGCACCACTTTTTCGCCCACGTGCGGCAGATTGTAAAACGTGCTCATCGGTACATCGACTTCATAGCCGACGCCCTGGCAATCGACCAGCAATTGTGGCGGATTTTTTTCAAGCAAAATACCGGAGAGACGGCCTATCATCGCGTATTCCTCATGTTAAATTCAAAGTATGCCTCAGCCAACGAGGCGGCCGCGCTTCATGCGCAGCCCCTGCAATTGCGGCGCCAGCGCACTGATCATCGCCAGCGCATCGACGCTGTTGGCGTGACAGATCGCCACCCCCAGCGCATCGGCCGCATCGCTGCCGGGCAAGCCGGGCAAGGAGAGCAGCCGCGCCACCATTTCCTGCACCTGTTCCTTGGCTGCCTTGCCGTGGCCGGTGACGGCCTGCTTCAGCTGCAGCGCCGTATATTCGGCCACCTCGAGGTCGGCATTGACCAGCGCGCAGATGGCCGCGCCGCGCGCCTGGCCCAGCAGCAAGGTCGATTGCGGATTGACGTTGACAAAGACTTTTTCGATGGCCGCGCAGTCGGGCCGGTAGGTGGCGACAATTTCCGACACGCCCTGCAGAATGATCTTCAGGCGCGGCGGCAAAGCCCCTTCCGAGGCGGTCTTGACGGTGCCCGAGGCGATATAGCGCAGCTTGTTGCCGTGTTTTTCGATGACCCCGAAGCCGGTTGTGCGCAAGCCAGGGTCGATGCCAAGAATAATCATCGCCAGATTCTATAATGAATACGGCAGGCCCAGTGAAACCGGAGCCTGCCGTTTTTGCAACCCAAACCCAGTCTCTGCCGCTGGGCTAAATATCAATGACGGAAATGACGCGTGCCGGTATACAGCATGACCACGCCACGCTCATCGGCCGCATCGATCACTTCCTGGTCGCGCATCGAGCCACCCGGATGGATCACGCAGGTCGCGCCCGCGTCAACCACTACGTCGAGGCCGTCGCGGAACGGGAAGAAGGCGTCCGACGCCACCACCGAACCGGCCAGCGACAGGCCGGCGTTCTGCGCCTTGATCGAAGCGATGCGGGCCGAGTCGATACGGCTCATCTGGCCGGCGCCCACGCCCAGCGTCATGTTATTGCCGCAGAAAACGATGGCGTTCGATTTGACGAATTTTGCCACTTTCCAGGCGAACATCAGATCGGTCAGCTGTTGCGGCGTCGGTTTCAATTTGCTGACCACGCGCAGGTCGCCGATGGCGACGTTTTTCGCATCCGGCGACTGCACCAGCAGGCCGCCGCCGACACGCTTGAAGTCCATCGCGTTGACGCCGTTGCCCAGCGGGATTTCCAGCATGCGCACATTCTGCTTGCTCGACAGGATCTGTTTCGCTTCGGCGGAGAACGACGGCGCGATCAGCACTTCGACGAACAGCTTGGCGATTTCGCCGGCGGTGGCGCCGTCGAGTTCCGTATTGAAGGCAATGATGCCGCCAAACGCCGAGGTCGGGTCTGTTTGCAAGGCACGAGCGTAGGCTTCGGCCGCATTGGCGCCCAGCGCCACGCCGCATGGATTGGCGTGCTTGACGATCACGCAGGCAGCGCTCTGCTCGAAGCCGCTCATGCTCTTCACGCATTCCCAGGCCGCATCGGCGTCGGCGATATTGTTGTACGACAGTTCCTTGCCCTGCAACTGGCGGTAGTTGCCCAGCGCGCCATCGGTGGCGGCCAGGTCGCGGTAGAAGGCGGCGCTCTGGTGCGGGTTTTCGCCATAGCGCATGTCCTGCACTTTTTCAAACGCCACGTTCAGGATCTGCGGATAGGCGCCGCGCTCGGCGTGCACTTTGGTCGGGCCCAGGCTGGTCAGGTAGTTGGTGATGGCGCCATCGTACTGCGCCGTGTGCGCAAACACTTTTTTCGCCAGCATGAACTTGGTGTCGTAGCTGACGTCGCCAGCCTTGCCGTCGGCCGCACGCATTTCGGCCAGCACCACTTCGTAGTCGCTCGGATCGCAAATGACGGTCACGTCCTTGTGGTTCTTGGCCGCCGAACGCAGCATGGTCGGGCCGCCAATATCGATGTTCTCGATCGCGTCTTCCAGCGTGCAGTCAGCCTTGGCGACCGTGCCCTGGAATGGGTACAGGTTGACCACCACCATGTCGATGGTCGGCATGCCGTGTTCCACCAGCTTGGCCATGTGCTCCGGGAAATCGCGGCGCGCCAGGATGCCGCCATGCACTTTCGGGTGCAGGGTTTTCACGCGGCCATCGAGCATCTCTGGGAAACCCGTGTAATCGGCCACTTCCGTGACGGGCACACCGTTATCGGCCAGCAATTTGGCGGTGCCGCCGGTCGACAGGATGTTGACGCCGAGGGCAGACAGGGCGCGCGCGAAATCGAGGACGCCGGTCTTGTCGGAAACGGAAATGAGAGCTTGTTTGATCATGGCTGTGGCTAGGTGGTTAAGTGTTCTTGGCGAATGCGCAGCACGGCGTCAGTACCGGGCTGCGGCGGATTCAAAGCTTGGCGTCACTTGCGAGCCGGCATTACAGCAAACCATGCTCCTGCAATTTCTTGCGCAAGGTATTGCGGTTAATGCCCAGCATTTGCGCGGCATGCGACTGGTTGCCATCGGCGCGTGTCATCACGACTTCCAGGATGGGCTTTTCGACGGTCAGCACGACCATGTCATAGATATTCGACGCTTGCTGCTCGCCCAGGTCGTTGAAATAATCTTCCAGACTCTTCTGAACGACTTCCTGTATGCTTTCTTTGCTCATTTGTATGCTTCAACCGGCTGAACACCTGGCAGTCACGGTGGCGCGGCGCTCATCGGGCCGCTTGCTGCCATCCTGCCTGGGTGTTGTAATTAATATTGCATGACGCTGTAATGGCGTTCGCCCTTGTTACTGTGTCAAATTCTTCTGCTTGCTGCTTGTTTCATGCTGCCGTGGCCGTATCGATCAAACCACTGTCACTGGATTCGGAGAGGCGGTATTGTAACCGTTCGCCAAACTTCCATTGCGACTCAAAAAACTGGTCGACGGCCAGCAATTGCGCGTCCGTCGACTCCAGCAGGTTCATTTGCTGGCGGAACGCCTCGCCCCCTTCCAGGTCCTTGACGTACCAGCCGATATGCTTGCGCGCCGTGCGCACGCCGAGAAATTCGCCGTAAAACGCATAATGGGCGCGCAGATGCTCGTCCATCAGGCTGCGCACTTCGTCCACATACGGCGCCGGCAGCAAGGTGCCGGTGCGCAGATAGTGGTCGATCTCGCGGCAGATCCACGGCCGGCCCTGCGCCGCGCGGCCGATCATCACGGCGTCCGCGCCCGTCTGGTCCAGCACGTAGCGCGCCTTTTGGGGGCTGGTGATATCACCATTGGCCACCACCGGAATGCCAACCGACGCCTTCACGGCGGCTATCGTTTCATATTCGGCGTCGCCCTTGTAGCCATCGGCGCGCGTGCGGCCATGCAGGGTCAGCATCTGGATGCCGGCCTGTTCGGCGATGCGGGCGATCTTCAAGGCGTTCTTGTTCTCGCGGTTCCAGCCCGTGCGAAATTTCAGGGTGACGGGCACGTCGACGGCATTGACGACCGCGTGCAGGATCTTTTCGACCAGGCTTTCGTTCTGCAGCAGGGCCGAACCGCACCAGCTGTTGCAGACTTTTTTCACGGGGCAGCCCATGTTGATGTCGATGATCTGCGCGCCGCGGTCGACATTGAATTTGGCGCAATCGGCCAGGTCCTGCGGGTCGGCGCCCGCGATCTGCACGGCTTTCGGCTCCATTTCGCCGTCGTGGTCGGTGCGGCGCGAACTTTTTTCGGTCGCCCACAATTTCGGATTCGACGCCGCCATCTCCGACACGGCATAGCCGGCGCCCAGCTGCTTGCACAACTGGCGAAATGGCCGATCCGTCACGCCGGCCATGGGAGCGACGAAAACGTTGTTGCGCAGAATGTGAGGGCCGATTTGCACTGAAGAACCTGGAATGGACGGAGGAACCTGCTATTTTAACCGATTCCCTGCCTAATTAATAAGCACTATTTTTTAACGTCCAGTGCGCAAGGATGCCGGTCGCGGCGAAGGCGGCAATTAGCCCAGCTCGTCCATCGCGGGTGCGGCCAGGTGCTCGATGTTTCCCCAATGCACCAAATGCAGCTTGCCATCTGCATAGGAAAAGCGATTCACGCTGGCATTTCTCACCTGGAAATCGCGCGGACTGTCGAGTGACATGCCGACCGCTTCGCGGTAGGCGCACTCGAGCACGCCGCCATGGGCCACGATGGCAATCACCTGGCCATCGTATTCCTGCGCCCAGCGCGCGATGGCGCCATTGGCGCGCGCATAAAACTGGCGGAAGCTCTCGGCCTGGCGCTCGCCGGACGGCATCACGGCATCGATCTGGCGCGCCTGCCACTGCGCATATTCATGCGGATAGTGGGCGGCAATATCGGCGTACAGCAAGCCTTCGAAGGCGCCGTAGCAGCGCTCGCGCAGCAGGATATCGGTCTGCATCGGCAGTTGTTGCAATTCAGCAACAGCCTGCGCCGTCTGCCGCGCGCGCAGCAAGTCGCTCGACAGGATCGCCGCCAGCGGCTCGCCGGCCAGCGCCTGGCCCAGTGCGGCGGCCTGCTGCAGGCCCAGCTCGTTCAGGGGGATATCGATATGTCCCTGCAGGCGGCGCGCGGCATTCCACGGCGTTTCGCCATGGCGTATCAGTAAAATCGTGGTGCTCATGCGTTGGGGTTTCTCAAGGTAAGTGCCAGCTCCGGATTGAGCGTGTAGGCGACGACGAGCTGGGCTTCGTCGAGGATGTGCCCATACAGGGCGGCGAGCGCCTGCGGTCCCGTGAAACGGTCGGCCAGCGCCAGGCGCGGCACGTCGAGCGCGTACAGGCGGAACAGGTAATGGTGCAGGCGCTCGTCGTTCCACGGCGGACACGGACCATCATAGCCATGGTAGTCGCCCGCCATCTGCGGGTCGCCTGCAAACCAGCCGGTGTAGTCGTTGACGCCCTGGCGCAAATGATTCGGGCCGCTGCCGTCCAGCCAAGGTACGCTGGCGGCCTGCTTGCCACCCGGCGTGACGGCGCTGGAAAACTGGCCGGCGGCAATCGAGCGCATCGCCAGCGGGATATCGAGCAGGCTCCAGTGGAAGAAATCGCCGCGCGCGCTGGCCAGCGGCAGCGCCTGGTCGGCACGGTTGGCCAGGCTGGCGTCGAGCGGCGCATCGCCATCGATGCAGAACAGGGCCAGCGATTCGGTGCCGTTCGGCACCTCGTCCCAGGCCAGATGGGGATTGTGGTTGGCGGCCAGGCGGACGCGGCTGGCCGGATCGATTTCGGCAAACGCATGCCTGGCCGGCAGCAGGCCGCCATGACGAAAGTTCTCGCTCCACAATCTCATCGCTGCTCCTCAGACAGGTTTCGGATCGATTTGCAACCAGAAGGTGACGGGGCCGTCATTGGTCAGCGACACCTGCATGTCGGCGCCGAACTGCCCTGTTTCCACCAGCGCATGGCGGCTGCGCGCCTGCGCCACGAAATGGCTGAACAGGCGCAAGCCGTCCTGCGGGCTGGCTGCCGGCGTAAACGACGGCCGCGTGCCCGATTTCGTATCGGCCGCCAGCGTGAACTGCGGCACCAGCAGCATGCCGCCGCTGACATCCGTCACGCTGCGGTTCATCTTGCCGGCCTCGTCCGAAAAGACGCGGTAGCCCAGCAGCTTGGTCAGCAGCGCGTCCGCTTCCCTCTCCGTGTCGCCGCGCTCGGCGCAGACCAGCACCATCAGGCCGGCATCGATGGCGCCGACGGTGGCGCCATCGACCTCGACCTTCGCCCGCGTCACGCGTTGCAGCAGGGCGATCATGCCGTCAAGCTGACGCGCGAGAATTTGCGCTTGCCCACTTGCAGCACAAACACGCCTGCTTCCACTTTCAGGGCCTTGTCGCTGATGACGGTGCCATCGATGCGCACGCCGCCCTGGTCGATCATGCGGGTCGCTTCCGACACGGACGGGCACAAACCCGTCTGTTTCAGCAATTGCGCGATCGCCAGCGGCGCGCCGGACAGCGTCACTTCCGCAATATCGTCCGGAATGCCGCCTTTCGAGCGGTTGACGAAATCGGCCAGCGCCTCTTCGGCGGCCTGCTGCGAGTGGAAACGGGCGACGATCTCTTGCGCCAGGGCCACTTTGGCATCGCGCGGATTGCGCCCGCCCTCGACTTCGCTCTTCAGTTGCGCCAGTTCGGCGATCGAGCGCCACGACAGCAGCTCGTAGTAGCGCCACATCATGACGTCGGAAATGCTCATCAGCTTGGCGAACATGGTGTTGGCCGGTTCCGTGATGCCGATGTAGTTGTTCTTCGACTTCGACATTTTTTCGACGCCGTCCAAACCTTCCAGCAGCGGCATGGTCAAAATACACTGCTGCTCCTGGCCGTACTGCTTTTGCAGCTCGCGGCCCACCAGCAGGTTGAATTTCTGGTCGGTGCCGCCCAGCTCCAGGTCCGACTTCAGCGCCACCGAGTCGTAGCCCTGCATCAGCGGGTACAGGAATTCATGCACGGAAATCGGCACGCCGCCCTGGAAGCGCTTGGTGAAGTCGTCGCGCTCGATCATGCGCGCCACCGTGTAGTGCGAAGCGAGCTGGATGATGCCGCGCGCGCCGAGCGGATCGCACCACTCGGAGTTATAGCGAATTTCGGTTTTGCTGGCGTCGAGCACCAAAGATGCTTGCGCGAAATACGTCATCGCGTTAATCTCAATCTGTTCTTTCGTCAGCGGCGGGCGCGTGACGTTGCGGCCCGAAGGGTCGCCGATCATCGACGTGAAGTCGCCGATCAGGAAAATCACCTGGTGGCCGAGGTTTTGCAGCTGGCGCATTTTGTTCAGCACCACGGTATGGCCAAGGTGCAAGTCCGGTGCGGTCGGGTCCAGGCCCAGTTTGATACGCAGTGGCACACCAGTTTGCTCGGAGCGCGCTAATTTTTGCGCAAATTCGCTTTCGATCAAGAGTTCGTCGACGCCACGCTTGGTAATCGCGAGGGCTTCTTGTACTCTGTCCGTCAGCACGAGCGGCGTCTGAGTTGCGTTAGCCTTGGCAGGCGAGGCGGTGGTGTTGATTTCCATAGATTTTTGCAGTTGATCTCAAAATGGTAGTAGGTTTGCAGAGTTTGGTATAATGCCCGATCCCATCAATCTTGCCGTATGAAAACGAACCAAAATAACAATAAAAAAGAGTAGCAGTTCACGAATCGTTCAAGGGCAAATTTTAACTGATTGCATGAACCCTATACATAAAATCACAGGCTCACGCTTGTACACCCAGCTCGCGACCACTCGCAAAGCACGCATAGTCGGCCTGTCCGCAGTGATGCTGACCGTGGTCGCTTTTGGTGCTGTTGCGGTGGCCCCTATGGCCCCGGATGCGTCGGACCTGCCGGTCCGTTCGATCGCCCAGAACCTGGAAATGCCTGATCTGTCCTCGCAAATCACCGCGCTGGAACAGGTAGACCAGAATTTCACCCACGAAGAAAAAGTCCGCGCTGGCGATACCCTCGCTACCTTGCTGACCCGTCTCGGCGTGGATGATGCGGCGGCCGCCAACTTCATCAAGTCCGACAAGGTCGCGCGCGGTGTCATGTTGCTGAAAACGGGCAAGCGCGTACAGGCGCAGACGTCCGAGAACGGTGAACTGAACTGGATGCGCGCCACGCTGGTCGATGGCAGCGACAATTCCGCGAAGAACATCCTGATCACCCGCAAGGGCGACAAGTTTGTCGCATCCGAAGTGGCTGCCCAGCTGGAACGCCGCGTCGAAATGCACGCACGCAAGATCACCTCGACCCTGTTTGCGGCCACCGATTCGAGCCTGGACGGCACCCGCCTGCCGGACGCGATCTCCAAGCAGATCGTCGAAATGTTTTCGACCAATATCGATTTCCGTTCCGACGTGAAACGCGGCGACTCGTTCAACGTGGTCTATGAAACCTTCTGGCAAGACGGCGAATTTGTCCGAGCGGGACGCATCCTGGCCGGTGAATTCACCAATCGCGGCAAGACGTTCCAGTCCGTGTGGTTCGAAGACCCGGCCAGCAAGCAAGGCGGCGGTTACTACAGCTTCGACGGCAAGTCCCTCAAAAAAGCCTTCCTCAAATCCCCACTCGAATTCTCCCGCATCTCGTCCGGTTTCTCGATGCGCGTGCATCCGATTTCGGGCAACTGGAAAGCCCACAAAGGCATCGATTTCGCGGCCGCCACCGGTACGCCGATCCGCGCCTCGGGCGACGGCGTGGTCGATTCGGTCGGCATGCAGAACGGCTACGGCAATGTGGTGGTCCTGAAGCACTGGGCCAACTACAGCACTGCCTATGCCCACATGAGCCGCTTCGCTGCGGGCATGAAAAAAGGCCAGAAAGTCAGCCAGGGCGATGTCATCGGCTACGTCGGCACCACCGGCTGGTCGACCGGCGCCCACCTGCACTACGAATTCCGCGTCGGCGGCGTGGCACAGGATCCAAGCAAGCTGAACGTCCAGGCACAGGCACCGCTGACGGCGGCCGAACTGTCGCGTTTCCGCATGGTTTCGGCCGACATGATGCACCGCTTCACCCTGCTGCGTCCTAGCGACACGGCACTCGCGTCGCGCTAAGCATCGCCCGCCCGACCGGGCAACAAGCAAAGGCACCGCCCATCCCGATGGCCGGTGCCTTTGTTTTATCATCACGCAAAGACAAGGAAACAGCATGTTGTATATCGGTCTGATGTCCGGCACCAGCCTCGATGGCGTCGACGGCGCGCTGGTCGACTTTTCGCAGGACGGCGTGCGCAGCCTCGGTGACGCCTATGTGGCGTTTCCCGCCCCCTTGCGCGCCGACCTGATGGCACTGCAAAGCGCAGGCCACAATGAAATCGAACGCGAGGCGGCCGCCGCCAATGCGCTGGTGCGCCATTATGCCGACTGCGTGGGCACAATGCTGGCCCAGGCCGGCATCGGCCCCGGCGCCGTGGTGGCCATCGGCGCGCATGGCCAGACCATCCGCCACCGCCCTGAACTCGGCTTTACGCGCCAGCTGAACAACCCTGCCCTGCTGGCCGAGCTGACTGGCATCGACGTGATCGCCGACCTGCGCAGCCGCGACGTGGCAGCCGGTGGCCAGGGCGCGCCGCTGGTACCGGCGTTTCACCAGGCGCTGTTCCATGCGCCGGGCCAGGCGCGCGTGGTGGCCAATATCGGTGGCATCAGCAATATCAGCGTGCTGCAGGCGGACGGCATGGTGACAGGGTTCGACACCGGGCCGGGCAACGCGCTGATGGATGGCTGGATCCTGCGCCACCAGGCCCAGCCGTACGATGCGAACGGCGCTTGGGCCGCCACCGGCCAGGTCATCCCGGCGTTGCTGGCCGAGCTGTTGAACGAAGCGTATTTTGCCCTGCCGGCACCGAAGAGCACGGGCCGCGACCTGTTCCATGCCGACTGGCTGGCCAGCAAGCTGGCTGCCTTCCCGAACGCGCAGCCGGCCGACGTGCAGGCCACGCTGACGCAGCTGACCGCCAGCAGCCTGGCGCAGGCAATATTGCGCGATGGCGCGCAGGCCGATACGGTGTATGTGTGCGGCGGCGGCGCCCATAACGCCACCCTGATGACGGCGCTGGCCAGCGCGTTGCCGGGCATGGCGGTGGCCTCGACGCAGGCGCTGGGCGTGGCGCCGAACCAGGTCGAGGCGCTGGCTTTTGCCTGGCTGGCCTGGCGGTTTACGCAGAGAAAGCCGGGCAATCTGCCGGCGGTGACGGGGGCAAGAGGTTTACGGGTGCTGGGCGCCCTGTATCCACACTAAGCCGCATTGAGCGGCAGCAGAAACACAAATAGCGGATCGACGATCCGCTATTTGTTATGCACGCCATTATCTCAGGCGTGCCTGAAAAATGTTCAGGGCAAGGCGCGTTGCCGAAGACAGTACGAATAGTACGACGAGGCAACGCAACGCAGCCATGAACTTTTTCTCAGGTGCGCCCTTAAACCGAAAAGGACGAGCCGCAACCGCAGGTGGACGTCGCGGTAGGATTTTTAATGACAAACTGCGCGCCTTCCAGGTCGTCCTTGTAGTCGATTTCCGCGCCGACCAGATACTGGTAGCTCATGGAATCGATCAGCAGCTGGACGCCGTTCTTGACCATGGTGGTGTCATCTTCGTTGACGATTTCGTCGAAGGTGAAGCCGTACTGGAAGCCGGAGCAACCGCCACCCTGCACGAACACGCGCAATTTCAGGTCGGGATTGCCTTCTTCCTCGATCAGCTGCGCGACTTTTTCAGCGGCGCTATCGGTAAAGATGATAGGCGATGGGATCACATCTTGCATTTCGGCGACAGCATTCATTTCATACTCCTCAGAAAACATGCGTTCATTATAGACTGTTGCCGCAAGTCGCGCTGCGGCCGCCTCTTTTTCGGCGGCCCCGGCGTTGTTATTGCTCACAGTCCCGGGGCGTGCCCGTATGGCTTACGGCAGCAGCGCGATATGCTGCAGGCCAGCCGTTTCTTTCAAGCCAAACATCAGGTTCATGCACTGCACGGCCTGGCCCGAGGCGCCCTTGACCAGGTTGTCCTGCACCACCAGCACGATCACGGTATTGCCGCCTTCAGGGCGGTGCAGCGCCAGGCGCAGCATGTTCGAGCCGCGCGTGGAACGCGTTTCCGGATGCGAGCCGAACGGCATCACGTCGACAAACGCCTCGTCCTTGTATTGCTCTTCGAACAAGGCTTGCAACTCTTCATTGCTGACATCCTTGTTCAGCTGCGCGTACAGAGTCGAATGCATGCCGCGGATCATCGGCACCAGGTGCGGCGTAAACGTCAGCGCTACCTTGTCTTCAGTGAAACGCTGCAGCTGGGCAGTGGTTTCCGGCAGGTGGCGGTGGCCGGCCACGCCATAGGCCTTGAAGCTGTCGCTGCTTTCCGAGAACAGAATGCCGATTTCAGCCTTGCGGCCGGCGCCGGACACGCCCGACTTGCAGTCGGCGATCAGCGCGCCGGCATTGACCAGGCCGGCTTTCAGCAGCGGGTAAAAGCCCAGCTGCATGGTAGTCGGATAGCAGCCCGGATTGGCGATCAGCGTGGCCTGCTTGATGTCTTCGCGGTTCAGTTCCGGCAAGCCGTACACGGCCTGGGCTATCAGCTCGGGCGCCGTGTGCGGAATCTTGTACCACTGCTCGAACTTGGCCTGGTCTTTCAGGCGGAAGTCCGCGGCCAGGTCGATCACTTTCACGCCGGCAGCGAGCAGGGCCGGCGCTTGCGCCATGGCCACGCCGTGCGGGGTAGCGAAGAACACCACGTCGCACTGCTCCAGGTTGGCCTTGTCCGGCGAGGAAAACGCCAGTTTCACGTGGCCGCGCAGCGAAGGATACATGTCGGCGACCGGCAAGCCATCTTCCTTGCGCGAGGTGATCGCCGTCAACTCGACGTCCGGGTGGGTTGCCAGCAGGCGCAGCAGTTCCACGCCAGTGTATCCAGTGCCGCCGACGATGCCAACTTTGATCATGTTTTTTCCTTGAATGTAAACAAATGAGAGAGATGCGAGCTACTGCCACAGTAACCCGGATGGGTTTTGCGCGTATTTTACAGCGCAATGGTGCGCCACGCAGAAATGCAAAAAGCCGCCGGCCCGAAGGCCAGCGGCTTTTGAGACAGCGCCCGAAAGCGCTGTAGCGTAGAAATTAACGCTTCGAGAATTGTTTTGCGCGACGTGCTTTGCGCAGACCAACTTTTTTACGTTCGACTTCACGTGCATCGCGGGTCACGAAGCCGGCTTTTGCCAGTTCCGGTTTCAGCGCTGCATCGTAGTCGATGAGAGCGCGGGTGATGCCGTGACGAACTGCACCAGCCTGGCCCGACTCACCGCCGCCATGGACGTTGACTTTGATGTCGAAACGCTCGACATTGCCGGTCAGTTCCAGTGGTTGACGGATGACCATCAGACCGGTTTCGCGCGAAAAGTATTCGTTTGCCGGTTTGCCGTTAACAACGATCAAGCCTGTGCCAACTTTGATAAAAACCCGAGCCACTGCACTCTTGCGACGGCCGGTTCCATAATTGTAATTACCGATCATGTCAGTTCCTTAGAGAACAAGTGCTTTAGGTTGCTGAGCTGCGTGCGGATGGGAACCTTCCGCGTACACTTTCAGCTTCTTGATCATTGCGTAGCCGAGTGGGCCTTTAGGCAGCATGCCTTTGACCGCTTTCTCAAGCGCGCGACCTGGAAAACGCTGTTGCATTTTCTGGAAGTTGGTTTCGTAGATGCCGCCTGGATAGCCAGAGTGACGGTAGTAAATTTTCTCAGTTGCTTTGGTACCGGTCACACGCAGTTTGCCTGCGTTGATGACGACGATGAAGTCGCCGGTATCGACGTGAGGAGTAAATTCCGGTTTGTGTTTGCCGCGCAGTCGGAGTGCCACTTCGCTGGCAACACGTCCGAGGACTTTGTCCGTCGCGTCAACCACGAACCAATCGCGCTGGACTTCATGTCCTTTAGCGGAAAATGTTTTCATGTTGACTTCCTAATAGATTACACGCTCAAATGGTGGTTCCGCCTGGTAAAACTGCGCGGACTCTGCCTTATTTACTTTTCCTGAGCGAACGGAAAGCCGACAAGTATAAGCGGCTTTGACCGCCCAGGTCAAGCCACGATTGCGGCCTGTTGCGCCTTTCCGGGCCGAACATGGACCGGCATTCCTCTATTACAATACAAAACGCCTATATTTTTCGGAGAAGTACGATGGAATGCAAAGTTAGCTGGAACGGCCCGTCGGGCATGAGTTTTCGGGCAGAGACCGGCTCCGGCCATCTGGTGACCATGGATGGCGCTCCCGACGGCGGCGGCCACAACCTGGCGCCACGGCCGATGGAAATGGTGTTGCTGGGCACCGGTGGCTGTACCGCCTATGACGTGGTGCTGATCCTGAAACGGGGACGCGAAGCCGTCAGTGGCTGCGAAGTGACGCTCAAGGCCGACCGCGCCGAGACCGATCCGAAAGTCTTTACCAAGATTCACTTCCACTTTACCGTACGCGGCAAGTCGCTCAAACCAACGGCCGTGGAACGCGCCGTGGCGCTGTCGCACGATAAATATTGCTCGGCGTCGATCATGCTGGCCAAGACGGCGGAAATCACCCACTCGTTCGAGATTATTGAAGAATAAAAACCATAGGTCGGATTAGGCGCGCAGCGCCGTAATCCGACAACACCGCAAAGGCCAACAATGCTGCCGGGTTACGTGCGCAGCGCTAACCCGACCTACAGGTAGTACGCGGTCTTGGTCATGACCTTGCCCATCAGGCCCATCAAGGCCTTGACCGGCGCCGGCGTATCGATCGCGCCCAGGCGCTGCGCGGCGGCGCCGTGTTCGATTTCATCGAGCTGCATCTGGCGCACGATGGCACGCGACTTGGCGTCCTGCGGCGGCAATTCGCCCAGATGGCTTTCCAGGTGCGCTTCGACCTGCTTTTCCGTTTCCACCACAAAACCCAGGCTCTGGCCGTCGCCCATGCGCGCAGCGATCGTGCCCAGCGCGAACGAGCCTGCGTACCACAGGGGATTCAACAGGCTCAGGCGCGAACCCAGCTCATGCACGCGCTGCGCGGTCCAGGCCAGGTGGTCTTCCTCTTCGCGCCCCGCTTCGTCGAACTGGGCGCGGATGGCGGCACTGTGCGCATGGCGCGCCTGCGAGTTGTACAAGGCCTGCGCGCATACTTCTCCCACATGGTTGACACGCATCAGTCCGGCGCTATGGCGCTGCTCGGCCGCGCTCAGGGTGGCGTCGGGCGACTGCGCGGCCGGCGTCGGGCGCGATGCGGAAGCCACGCCGGAAATCACGCGCAGGGCCTTGTCGGCGCCAACGATGAAACGGTCAAGGGGATTGAAGTAGCGGTGTGCGGTCATCGTGACGGGCTCATGTTGGGTAAAACACGATTATAGGACGATCACGGCCAGCCGTCGCGGGCCACCCTGCAGGCGTACCGGGCATTACTGACTTGCTTGACCTGTGCGCGCTTTTTCCTTTTCGATCCAGTCCACCACGGGGCCGACGGCGTCCAGCCCGGACAGGCTTTTTGCCACGCCCAGGTTCAGCGACACCAGGAAGAACATGCTGTCGACGGGGATGTCGGGGCAATGCGTGGCAAAGGCGGCCAGGAAGCGCGGCGACTCGAGCACGCGCAGCACTTTTTCGCCACTCATGAATTGCAAGACGCTGGCGATGCTGTGCCCGCCACCGAGCGAGTGGTAGATGAAACGGTTGTATTTTGCATCGATCTTCTTGAAGTCGAGCTCCTCCTGCGTCATCAGGCCGGCCAGGTAATACAAGCCCAGCGTGACGCGAAAGAAGCCGATGGCTTCCGCACTGGTCATGCCGGCGCGCGCCACGGCCAGCACTTTTTCCTGCATGGCCTCGTCTATGTTTCTCATTGCCCTTCCCCCTGCACCGCCACGCAGCGCCCATCGGCGCAGCTTGCATGAAGATGCAGCCTTTTTCAATAGCGATTCACTATTTCCTTCTTGCAAGTTACTTTTTTTGCATGCTACTCTCGGCATCTCACCACAATGGATGCCACATGATCGAGGTCAAGCACCTGGCAAAGCGTTTTCGCCTGCCACCCCAGAAGGACAAGGCCAGCGCCGTGCGCGACCCGCGCGAACACGATGGCTGGTTTCACGCCGTGCGCGATGTCAGCTTCAGCTGCGCCCCCGGCGAAGTGCTGGGCCTGCTGGGACCGAACGGGGCCGGCAAGACCACCACCTTGCGCCTGCTGTCGACCGCGCTGCAGGCCGACGCCGGCAGCGCGTTGGTCAATGGCGTCGATGTGTTGCGGCAGCCTTTGGTGGCGCGGCAAAGCATCGGCTTCCTGTCCGGCTCGACCGGCCTGTACGGGCGCCTGACGGCGCGCGAGAACGTGGAATACTTCGGCCGCCTGCACGGCATGCCGGCCGACAGGCTCAAGCAGCGCTGCGATGAACTGTTTGCGCTGCTGCAGATGGAACACTACGGCAGCAAGCGCGCCGACCAGCTGTCGACCGGCATGAAGCAGAAATGCGCGATCGCCCGCACCGTCGTGCACGGGCCGCAGGTGGTGATCCTGGACGAACCGACCACCGGCCTGGATGTGATGTCGGCCAAGATCCTGCTCGACTTTATCGCCAGCTACAAGGCGCTGCGCATCCCGCTGATCTTCTCGACCCATCATTTGCATGAAGTGGACAAGCTGTGCGACCGCGTCTGCATCATCAATCACGGCATCACCGCCTTCAACGGCACCGTGGCCGAGCTGCGCCAGTTCGGCGGCAGCAACGATCTGTACGACGCGTTTGTCGGCGTCATCAACCAGGGAGCGTGACGGCATGTGGACGATATACCTGAAGGAATTGCTGGAACTCACGCGCGACCGCAAGACCCTGATCTTCACCATTTTGATTCCGATCTTTGCCATGCCGCTGATCTTTGGCGGTTTTGCCTATGTCTCGAGCCATATGTTCAAGAGCGCCAGGACGGCACAGATGCGCTACGCCATCTTCGGCCAGCAGCATGCGCCCGAACTCAGCGCGCGCTTCGCGCAGCAGGCCAATCTGCAGCGGGTGGCGCTGGCCGATGAAAGCGAGATCCGCAGCGCCATCGCGGACGAGCGCATCAAGTTTGCGGTGGTAATTCCGCCCCAATTTGACACCACCTTGCAGCAGCATCGACAGGCTGCCATCGCGCTGCACTACAACAGCGCCAGCACGGTCGATGTGACCCAGCAGCGCGTGCGCGAAGTGATCGATGGCTATAACGGCAGCTTGCGCCAGCAGGCGCTGTCGGCACTGAACCTCAATCCGGCGCAGCTGGCGTTTGCGCTGGCGCCAGTGGTGCTGGAGAAAAAATCCACCGCCGACCAGCGCGAGCAGATGGGCGCCGTGGTCGGCGGCATGCTGCCATATCTGCTGCTGATGGTGTGCCTGACGGCCGCCATGTATCCGGCCATCGACCTGGGCGCGGGCGAGAAGGAACGGGGCACGCTGGAGACCTTGCTGCTGGCGCCCGTGCCGCGCGGCGCCATCGTGCTGGCCAAGTTCCTCGTCTTGTTTACGGTCGGCATGACGTCTGCCGTGCTGATGGTCGGCAGCATGGCCGTCCTCCTGACCGTGTTCGGCGGCTCGCTGGAAGGCAATATGGCCGTGATGGTGCGCAGCATTACCCTGCCCGACCTGGCGATGATCACGCTGATGCTGGTGCCGACGGCGGCCATCTTTGCCTCGCTGCTGCTGTCGATCTCGATCTACGCCAAAAGCTACAAGGAAGCGGCCGGCATGATCACGCCGCTGATGCTGCTGACCATCCTGCCCATCGTGGTGGCCATGCTGCCGGGCGTGACGCTGACCTGGCTGTGGGCCATGGTGCCGCTGACAAACGTGTCGCTGGCGATGAAGGAACTGGTCAAGGGCACCATGGACTACAGCATGTTCGGCGTGATCCTGGCCTCGACCACGGTGATCGCCGGCGCCCTGCTGCTGCTGTGCCGCTGGTGGTTCAACCGCGAAGCGGTGCTGTTCCGGAACTGAACCCCATCTGCCCCTGCCAGATGCACTCTGGGCACGCGAAAACGCCGCCTATCGCAAGCAACTGCCCAGTGCGTCTTAAATTCAATACAATGCCATCATGAGAAAGCCGTCGGCCGCCTGCCTGGCGCTGCGGCCGCAACAGTGAGCAAGGAGTTGTATGGAATTGCAGATTCGCCATTTATCGAAGACGTACGCCAACGGTGTCGTGGCGCTGGACAATATTTCATTGTCCATCCCGCCCGGCATGTTCGGCTTGCTGGGCCCGAACGGCGCCGGCAAGTCGACCCTGATGCGCACCCTGGCCACCTTGCAGGAATGCGATTCCGGCTCGGTGTTCTTCGGCGACTATGACGTGCTCGACGACAAGGACGATATCCGCCGCATGCTGGGCTACCTGCCGCAGGACTTCGGCCTGTATCCGAAAGTGACGGCCTACGAACTGCTCGACCATTTTGCCAACCTGAAAGGCCTGTCGCAGCGCGCGCGCCGGCGCGAAGTGGTCGACGGCCTGCTGCAGCAAACCAATCTGTTCGACGTGCGCCACCAGCGCCTGGGCGGTTTTTCCGGCGGCATGCGCCAGCGCTTCGGCATTGCGCAGGCGCTGCTGGGCGACCCGAAGCTGATCATCGTCGACGAGCCGACTGCCGGCCTCGATCCGCAGGAGCGCGTGCGCTTCCATAACCTGCTGTCGGACATCGGCGAAGACAAGACGGTGATCCTGTCGACCCATATCGTGTCGGACGTGGCCGACCTGTGCGCCAACATGGCCATCATCAACAAGGGCCATGTGCTGTTGTGCGGCAAGACGCAGGAACTGATCGATGACGTCAGCTGCAAGATCTGGGCGCGCTTCGTCGACAAGAAGGAACTGGCCAGCTTCCAGCAGCGCCATGCCGTCATTTCCACGCGACTGCTGTCGGGCCGCACCCTGATCCACGTCTACAGCGACAATGACCCGGGCGACGGCTTCGAGGAAGCCATCGGCGACCTGGAAGACCTGTATTTCGCCACCATCGCCGGCCGCCACCGTGTCGATCCCGGCTGCGAGCAGGACTAGAGCATGCTCGCGATCGCCTTTTTTGAAGCGCGCCAGCGGCTCAAGCTGCTGTCGACCTGGGTATATTTCGCCATGTTCCTGGCGCTGGCCATGCTGTGGACGGCCGCCGCCGGCGGCGCCTTCAAGGAAATCTCGATCAGCATGGGCGGCAGGTTCCTGGTCAACTCGCCCCGTTCGCTGGCCCTGAGCTGCGCCGTGCTGGGCTGTTTCGGCGCCGTGGTGGTGGCCGCCATGATGGGCCGCTCGGTGCAGCAGGATGTCGAGTACCGCATGCAGCATTTCTTCTTCAGCGCGCCGATCCGCAAGCACGAATATGTGTTCGGCCGCTTTCTCGGCGCCACGCTGGTGCTGGCGGTGGTGTTTTCCAGCATCGTGCTGGGCGCCTGGCTGGGCGCCTGGCTGCCCGGCATCGATCCCGAACGGCTGGGGCCGCAGCGCATGCTGGCCTACCTGATGCCGTATGTATTTACCCTGCTGCCCAACCTGTTCATCTTCGGCGCCATCTTTTTCGTCATTGCCGCGCTGACGCGGCGCATGCTGCCCGTCTACATCAGCTCGGTGGTCATGCTGATCGGCTACCTGGTGGCGCCGTCGCTGGCGCGCGACCTCGACTTCAAGACGCTGGCCGCGCTGATCGACCCGTTCGGCACCACGGCGCTGATACGGCTGACCGAATACTGGCCCAATGCCGAGCGCAACACGCGCCTGGTCACGCTCGAGGGCGTGTACCTGGTCAACCGCGCCATCTGGTCCGGCCTGGCCCTGCTGGCCTTGCTGCTCGGCTACTGGCGCTTCCAGTTCCACGCCGCACCCGACAGCGGCGCGAGCCGGCGCCAGGGCGACAGCACGCCGGCCAGCCGCCTGTCGAACGCGGCGCAGGACACGCATGAAACGCCGGACTTCACGCAGCGCAGCCTGGCCGCCCTGCTGATCAAGATGAGCTGGCTCAATCTGCGCGAAACCATCAAGAACATTTATTTTGTCGTCATCGTGCTGGCCGGCGTGCTGGTCATGTATGCCAGTGCGCTGGACATGGGCTCCATGTATGGCACCAATACCTATCCGGTGACGGAAAAGGTGCTGGAAATCGTCAGCGGCGCGTTCGCGCTGTTCATGCTGGTCATAACCACCTTCTATGCGGGCGAACTGGTGTGGCGCGAGCGCGAAAGCGGGCTGCAGCTGATGCTCGACGCGCTGCCGGTGCCGAACTGGCTGCCGCTGCTGTCGAAGCTGTTCGCGCTGATCGGCCTGCAAGCGCTGCTGAGCGTGGTGATCATGCTGTGCGGCATGTCGATCCAGGTCTTCAAGGGCTATTACCGGCTCGACCCCGGCCTGTACGTCGAATCGCTGTTCCTGTCGCACCTGCCCGGCTACGCCCTGACGGCCGTGCTGGCGATTTTCCTGCAGGTACTGCTGAACCAGCGCTACCTGGCCTACTTCGCCATGATCCTGTATTACGGCGTCAAGTTCGCTTTTTCCTCGCTCGACCTCGGCGATCCGCTGCTGCTGTATGGGGTCACGCCCGAGTTCGTCCATTCGGCGATGAACGGCGCCGGCCATTACCTGCTGCGCGAGCGCTGGTTCCTGCTGTACTGGAGCGGCGCGGCCGTAATGCTGACCGTGCTGGCCCTGCTGTTCTGGCCGCGCGGCGCGCACGACAGCTGGCGCATCCGCCTGCGCCTGGCGCGCCATGCCCTGAGCCAGCCGGTGCTGGCCACGTTTGGTACCGGTCTGGCGATTTTCCTCGGCGCCGGCGGCGTGCTGTTCTACACCTTCCATATCGCCAACGATTACAAGTCCGGCTATGCGCGCGACGCGGACCGCGCCAGCATCGAGCGGCTGTACAGGAAGTGGGCAACCACGCCGCAGCCGCGCATCGCCGACGTCAAGCTCGACGTGGCGATCTATCCGTCCCGGCGCACGCTGAAGGTCAAGGGCCGCTACCTGCTGGAAAACCGCACCGCGGCGCCGATCAGCCAGATCCTGATCCAGCAGGACCCGACGGCCACCATGCGCCTGCGTTTCGACACGCGCGTCCATCCCGGCATCGATGATGACAAGCTCGGCTTTTACAGCTACCGCCTGGCCACGCCACTGGCACCGGGCGCCACGCTGGGCCTCGATTTCGACATCGACTACGTGCCGCGCGGCGTGCTGGGCCTGGGGCAGGATACGCCGGTGGTGGCCAATGGCACCTTCTTTACCAACGCGGTGCTGCCGCATGTGGGCTACCAGCGCCAGCTGGAACTGACCGACCCGCGCGACCGCAAGCAGCATGGCCTGCCCGCGCAGGAACGTGCCCTGCCGCGCGACGATGCGCGTGGCCTGGCCGACAATGCCGTCAGCAGCGACGCCGACCGCATCGGATTTGAAGCGACCGTCAGCACCGTCGACGGCCAGACCGCGATTGCACCGGGCACGCTCGACAATGACTGGATCGCCAACGGCCGCCATTATTTCCATTACACGATGGACCAGCCCATCCTCAACTTCTATGCCTTCCAGTCGGCCCGCTACGCGGTACGCCACGAGCGCTGGCAGGACGTGGCGATCGATGTGTATTACCAAGCCGGCCACGAATACAACCTGGACCGCTTCGTGCGCGGCACCAGGGAGGCGCTCGAGTACTACACGAAAAACTTCGGGCCGTACCAGCACAAGGTGGTGCGCATCGTCGAGTTCCCCCGCTACGCCAACTATGCGCAGTCGTTTCCCGGCACCATCCCGTTTTCGGAAGGAGCGGGATTTATCGCCAAGGTTGACGACAAGAACCCCAAGGATCTCGACTATCCGTTCTACATCACGGCGCACGAAGTGGCGCATCAGTGGTGGGGTCACCAGCTGGTCGGCGGCAACACGCGCGGCAGCACCGTGCTGAGCGAGACGCTGGCCGAATACTCGGCGCTGATGGTGATGAAGAAAACCTATGGAGCCGGCAAGATGCAGCGCTTCCTGCGTTACGACCTGAACCGCTACCTGATGGGCCGCAGCGAAGAGCGCAAGCAGGAACTGCCGCTGGCCGACAATGAAAACCAGGCCTATCTCCATTATCACAAGGGGGCGCTGGCCATGTATCTGCTGCAGGACATCGTCGGCGAAGACAAGATCAACGGCGTGCTGCGCGACTTGCTGCAACGTCATGGCCGCCAGGGACCGCCGTACGCCAGCGTAACGGCGCTGCTGGACGGCCTGCGCCAGGTGACGCCGCCGGAGCAGGCGTATCTGATCGACGACCTGTTTGAAAACATCGTGCTGTTCGATAACCGCGCGCTGGCGGCCACGGCGCGCAAGCTGGCGGACGGCAAGTATGAAGTGACGATCAAGGTGCAGGCCGGCAAGCTGCGTGCGGGCGAGCAGGGCGAAGAGCAGGACGTGCCGCTGCGCGACCTGATCGAGATCGGCGTCGATGACAGCGAGGGCCGCCCCTTGCTGCGCGAACGCAAGCTGATGACAGCCAGACAGGCGAGCTATACGGTGGTGGTCAGTGGCCGGCCAGGCAAGGCAGGCATCGATCCCGATAACAAGCTGATCGACCGCAAGCCGGACGACAACCTGATCGCGATCGGCACCAGCGATCAGTAAGCAATCAGGCAGCGGCGCGGGTGGCCAGGCTCAGGCTGATGCCCATCTCGCTGAACACCTCGAGGTCGCCCAGCGGCAGATCGAGCGGAGCCGGCGGCACGGTCCCCGGTGCCGCCTCGCCGCCGAGCTGGAATTGCAGTTCGGCCACGATGCGCGGCATGGTAAAGGTGACGCCGCGCGAGCGGCATTCGGCCAGGTAGCTGCGTATGCGCAATGGCAAGGTCTGCGCCTGCGACGCCTGCGCCACCAGCACTTCGAAGCCGGAATCGAGATGGACCCGGCCGGCGCCTTTCGGCTCCCCCTTGCGCCATTGGCGCTCGGGTTCGCTGGGCAGCACTTCCAGGATGGACCGCAGGGTCAGGTCGTCCCCGTGCACCGTCAACTTTGCCATATTCATTGCAGAACTTTCTAGCCTGCACGCTGCCAACACGGCGGCGCGATCATCAGATCGACTAGTCTACGCATGGATGGCAATTATGTCCATACGGCAATATTTGATAACAGCTTGACCTTGCGCCATATCAACGCCCGTCCGCTGGTTGCCGGACGGGCTGTCACGTTACATCGCGTTGCCGATTGCCTTGAGGGCGGCACGTACGCCATTGCCGTAGGCCGGGTCGGCCTGGTCGAAGTGGCCCAGCTGGCGCTGCAGGGTATCCGCACGCACCTGGCTCAGGGGACCGGCCAGGTTGTCGAACAGGTTCTGCTTGCCTTGTGGCGTCAGCAAGCGGAACAGATTGCCGGCCTGGGTGTAATCGTCTTCCGTGCCGCGGCCATCGTAGCGGGCCGCGCCGCCATCGAGCGCCAGCACCGGTTCGCCGTGGCCCAGGCCCTGCGGCGCACTGCCGGCAGCGGCCACGTTGGCGTAGTTGCGCGCCGAGCCGCCATTGTTGACCGCCATGCTGCCGTCGCGCTGCTGGTTGTGGAACGGGCAGCGCGCCGCGTTTACCGGCAAATGCTGGTGGTTGGTGCCGACCCGGTACAGCTGGGCGTCATGGTAGGCAAACAGGCGGCCTTGCAGCATCTTGTCGGGCGAGTAGCCGATGCCCGGCACCGCGTTGGCGGGCGAAAACGCGGCCTGTTCCACTTCCGCATGGTAGTTGTCCGGGTTGCGGTTCAGTTCGAACACGCCGACCGGCAGCAGCGGAAAGTCCCCGTGCGGCCAGACTTTCGTCAGATCAAACGGGTTCCATCCCGTGCGCTGTTCCCACCCGACGAGCTGCGCTTCGGTCGCCACCTGCAGCTTGACGTCCCACTGCGGGAAGTCGCCCCGTTCGATGGCGCCGAACAGGTCGCGCTGGGCGTAGTCCGGGTCGGCACCGGCCAGGCGGCCCGCTTCGGATGCCGACAGATTCTTGATGCCCTGGCGCGTCTTGAAATGCCATTTCACATACACACGCTGGCCGTCGGCATTGATCAGGCTGTAAGTGTGGCTGCCGAAGCCATCCATGTGGCGGTAGCCATCCGGCGTACCGCGGTCCGAAAACAGCATGGTGACCTGGTGCAGGCTTTCCGGCGCATGGCTCCAGAAATCGAACATCATCTCGGCCGATTTCAGGTTGCTCTGCGGATCGCGCTTTTGCGTGTGGATAAAGTCGGGGAACTTGATCGGGTCCTTGATGAAGAACATCGGCGTGTTGTTGCCGACCAGGTCCCAGTTGCCCTCCTCCGTATAGAAGCGCAGGGCGAAGCCGCGCGGATCGCGCTCCGTGTCGGCACTGCCGCGCTCGCCGCCTACCGTGGAAAAGCGGGCAAAGGTGGCCGTCTGCTTGCCGACTTCGCTGAACAGTTTTGCCTTGGTATGGGCGGAAATATCGTGTGTGACGGTAAACGTGCCGTAGGCGCCCGAACCTTTCGCGTGCACCACGCGCTCCGGAATGCGCTCGCGGTTGAAGTGCTGGAGTTTTTCCAGCAGATGGAAATCCTGCAGCAGCAAGGGACCGCGCGCACCGGCGCTGACGGAGTTCTGGTTGTCGGCCAGCGGAATGCCGGAAGCGGTGGACAGGGGAGTATTTGGCGGCGGCGTGCTCATGGTGCTTTCCTTCGTTGTTGACTGATGAACACAGTGTAACGAGCTGGGCAGCAAAGACAAAGTTAATTGATTTTATTGGATCAATAGATATTTACAATGACAGCGCTGCATCGCCTACCTGCAGCCGCCAGACGAAAAAAGCCAGGGATATCCCTGGCTTTTTGCTTGCTGCGGTACGCTGCTTACTCGGCCGCTGCCGCCTTCTTGGCTGGCGCTTTTTTCGCCGCCGGCTTTTTCACGGCTGCCGCTTTTTTCGCCGGCGCCTTTTTGACTGCCGCCTTTTTCGCTGGCGCCGCACCCTCTTCGCCCTCGGCCTCGGCTGCCGCCGCCTTGCCCTTGGCGGGGGCTTTCGCGCCCGGCTTGGCCTTGCGCTCTTCGAACTCGAAGCTTACCTTGCCATCCTTGCCGCGCACCAGGAAGGCCTTGAACGGACGGCGCGTGCGCTGCGAGATAAAGCCCGGCAGCAGGTCGGTCTTGCCTTCGTTGAGCAGTTTCGCCATTTGTTCCGGCAAGATTTCCTGCTGCAGGATGATGCGGCCGCTGCGGAAGTCGCACGTCTTCGGTTTGGCCACGCTGTGTTCGCACACATAGGCCAGGCCCATCTCGAAGACGCCGCCGGCGCACTTCGGACACGGTCCCAGCGCCGTCTGGCCCGTGAAGTCGACGCCTTCGCCGTCTTCGCTTTCGTCGTTCTGGCCGAAATCGAATTCCAGCTTGAAATTCTTGATCTCTTCATCGCGCACGATGCGCAGGATCGCCGCAAACGGACGGCCCATTTTCGAGCGGAAACCTTGCAGCGGGCCGATGGTGCGGTCCTTCAGCAATTGCTCGACTTCGGCAATCTCGAACTGGCGCGAACCCGGCGTCTTGCTCATCGAAAAATCGCACTTGGTGCAGGCAAAGCGGCGGTAGTTTTCCTTGACGACGCTCTGGCAATTCGGGCACGGCGTTTCGAGCGTCGCGTAGTCGCCGGGAATGGTGTCGTTGTCGTATTCCTTGGCACGCTTGACGATAATTTGCGTCATCTGCGCGATTTCACGCATGAATTCGTCGCGCGAAATCTTGCCTTTTTCCATCTGCGACAGCTTGTATTCCCACTCGCCCGTCAGCTCCGGCGCCGTCAGTTCGTTGACGCCCAGGCCTTTCAACAAGGTCATCAGCTGCGACGCCTTGGCGGTCGGCATCAGCTCGCGCCCTTCGCGGATCAGGTAGCGTTCCGTCAGCAGGCCCTCGATGGTGGCCGCGCGTGTCGCCGGCGTGCCCAGGCCCTTGCCGGCCATCGCATCGCGCAGCTCGTCATCGTCGATCAGCTTGCCGGCGCCTTCCATTGCCGACAGCAGCGTCGCTTCCGTGTAGCGCGCAGGCGGTTTCGTCACCAGGCCGTTGGCGCTGACGCTTTCGGTCTGCACTTTTTCGCCCTTGGCCACCGGCACCAGGTTGCCGTTGCCATTGCTTTCCTTGTCGGCGTCGGTCGACGCTTCCTTGCCGTAGATGGCCAGCCAGCCCGGATTGGTCATGACCTTGCCTTCAGTCTTGAACTGATGGCCGGACACTTCCGTGTAGCGCGTGGTGACCTGGAACTCCGCAGGCGGGAAGAACACGGCCATGAAGCGGCGCGTGACCAGGTCGTACAGTTTCTGTTCCGGCTCGGACAGGTTCTTCGGCGCGATCGTGGTCGGGATGATCGCGAAGTGATCCGAGATCTTGGTGTTGTCGAAGATGCGCTTGTTCGGCTTGACCCAGCCCTTGTCGATGATCTGCTTGGCGAACTGGTGGTAGTTGCTGTTGTCCTTGACCGTTTCCAGCGCCTGCAGCACGGTCGGCATATAGTCTTCCGGCAGGTGGCGCGAATCGGTACGCGGATACGTCAGCACCTTGTGCTTTTCGTACAGCGCCTGGGCCAGGCCCAGCGTGTTCTTGGCGGAAAAACCGAAACGCGAGTTCGCTTCGCGCTGCAGGCTGGTCAGGTCGAACAGGCCCGGCGCCATCGAGGTGGTCGGTTTCGATTCTTCCGTGACCGTGCCCTGGCGGCCGCGGCAGGCGGTGGCGATCGAGTCGGCTGCCGTCTTGCTCCACAGGCGCTCGGCGCGCTTCTCGGGATCGTTCTCGTCTTTCTTGAACTTGGTGTCGAGCCAGCGGCCTTCATAGATGCCGGCCGCGCAGACGAATTCGGCGCGCACTTCCCAGAAGTCGCGCGGCACGAATTTCTTGATTTTATCTTCGCGTTCGACCACGATCGACAGGGTCGGCGTCTGCACGCGGCCCACGGTGGTCAGATAGAAACCGCCCTCTTTCGAGTTGAATGCCGTCATGGCGCGCGTGCCATTGATGCCGATCAGCCAATCGGCTTCCGAACGGCAACGGGCCGCATCGGCCAGCGGCAGCATCTCTTCGTCGCTGCGCAGGTGCGAGAAGCCGTCGCGGATCGCGCCCGGCGTCATCGACTGCAGCCACAGGCGCTTGACCGGCTGCTTGGCTTTCGCGTTCTGCGCGATCAGGCGGAAAATCAGCTCGCCTTCGCGCCCGGCATCGCAGGCGTTGATCAGGGTGGTCACGTCTTTACGCTTGATCAGCTTGTTCAATACTTTGAGACGGGCTTCCGTCTTGGCGATCGGGTTCAGCGCGAAATACGGCGGAATCATCGGCAGGTGCGCGAAACTCCATTTGCCGCGCTTGACGTCGAATTCTTCCGGCACGGCGATTTCCAGCAGGTGGCCGACTGCCGACGACAGGACGTATTGCTCCGATTCAAAGTACTCATCGTGCTTGGTAAAGCCGCCAAGCGTCTTCGCGATATCGTTCGCGACAGAAGGCTTCTCGGCGATGATGAGGGTTTTTGTCATAGTTATTAGTCTCGAAAAATGCTCTAGGATAGTGTCAGCATGCGCATCATACAGTGCATTGCCGGGCGCCGACGCTTTTGCTGCGCGGTGCCATGTAACTTGTGGTCTTGTCAAGCGGCCAATGATAAGCGCGTATGGAAGAAATCCGCAAGTTATCTAAAGGCAACAATGCGCTGGAGCAAATGTGCTGGCTGGCACGGGCGGCGGGCGGGTGGCGTGACGGCGGCAGGTACGCGTTGCGCCGTCACGGATGGTAATTAGTGCAGCAGGCGGGGAGACAGTTCTTCGTCGGAGCCGAACAGGTCGTCGAACATCAGCGCGTCCGGTTCCTTGCCCTGGCTCCACAGCAGCATCAGCACGATGACCTTCAGCTTGCCCAGGGTCACCGGCGCTTCATCGAGGGCCAGCGCCCGTTCGATGACGATTTCGCGCTGCAGCGGCGAGAGCACCCTGGCGCTTTCGAGGAACTGGATAAAACCGATGGCGGCCGTGCCCAGCACGTCGTATTCCTGCTGCACATAGAAACGCATGCCGGTGGAACTGGCGGTCAGCACCTGCTCGGCGCCGGCCATGGCGTTCAGGTCGGTCAGCCAGACGAGGGCTTCGGAAATCTCCACATCGTCAAAGCCTACGGCCGACAGCTTGCGCGCCAGCGCCGCCGGCTCGGGGCAGGCATCGGGGCGATAATAAGTCTCGTAGAGATAAACCAGGATATCGAACATGGCTCTACTCTATCAGCTAAGTTCGCTACGACACAAGTGCGCTCATCGGTCAATGCCACGGCGTGCGGCAAGGCCGCCACACAAGTGACAAGCTGTCATTTGCAGCGTTGAAACAGTCCTCCCGGCAAGCGTTCCACGCACCCCGCCAGTTCGAGGGCCAGCAACTGCCCCATCACCTCGCCCATCGCCAGGCCGCTGCGCGCGCCCAGCGTATCGGCATCCTGCGGATCGTACCCCAGCGCGGCCAGCAGCGGGTGGCAGCCATCGTCTTCGGCCGCAGCCGGCGTGCCGGCGACGCTGGCCGCCCATTGCAATTCCTGCAGCACATCGTCGACCGACTCGACCAGCTTGGCGCCCTGCTTGATCAGTGCGTGGCAGCCCTTGGCCAGCGCCGAGTGGATCGAGCCGGGCAAGGCATACACGTCGCGCCCGTGTTCGCCGGCCAGGCGTGCCGTGATCAGCGAGCCCGACTGGGCGGCCGCTTCGATCACCAGCACGCCGCGCGCCAGGCCGCTGATCAGGCGATTGCGGCGCGGAAAATTGCCGGGCATGGCGGGCAGGCCCAGCGCGTACTCGCTGACGATGCAGCCCTGTGCGGCTATCCTTTGCGCCAGATCAAGGTTACGGCGCGGGTAGACCAGGTCGGCGCCCGTGCCGATCACGGCCACCGTGCTGCCCGCGCCGCGCAGGCCGCCCTCATGCGCCTGCGTGTCGATGCCCAGCGCCAGCCCGGAGACGACCGTCAAGCCGGCGTGGCTGAGCGCTTCGGCAAATGCGGCCGCGTTCTGCATGCCCTGCGCGCTGGCGTTGCGGCTGCCGATCACGGCCACGCAGGGACGCGACAATAATTCAGCGCGGCCCCGTACATACAGGAGCAGCGGCGGATCGGGGATTTCCAGCAGCAGCGGCGGATAGGCCGAATCGGCCAGGGTCAGCACGCGGTTGCCCGGCTGGCGCAGCCATTGCAGCGTCAGCGCCAGCTGGCTGTTGGCGACCGGCTTGCAAGGCGCCAGCACGGCGCGCGCCACGCCGGCGGACACCACCTCGCGCAGCGCGTCGAACGGGGCGGCAAAGATCTGCGGCGGCAAGCCGAAGCGTTCGAGCAAGGCGCGCGCGGCCACCGGCCCCACGCCGGGCAGCAGCTGCAGGCGCAGCCAGGAAGCCAGTTCGCCCCCACCATCGTCGATTACCGTTGTTGCATCCATGCCATCCTCGCCAGTCCATCAGCACGCAGCCGGTCTTCCATGATAGAGAGGCAAAAGCGGGACGATATCGACCTGCGCAACAAACGTGCATGACAGCGGCAGGAAAACCGCCCGCCATCCACATCGGGTGGGCGTCTGTGATAAAATTTCTCCTTCAATCAGCGTCAAATCACCGGCGATCCAGCGCCGCGCACGCTTGCAGCGTGCCCAACCGTTTAAAGATTTCGAGCAGGGCTGGCCCCACATGGCCGGCAACAACCATCCGGCGCGGCATGCGCCCACACTCAACCAGTCAAACAATCGAATTCGTATGTCCATATTAAATATCCTGCGTTACCCCGATCCGCGCCTGCACACGGTGGCCAAGCCGGTCACCACCTTTGACGACAAGCTGCAGACGCTGATCGACGACATGGCCGAAACCATGTACGACGCGCCCGGCGTGGGCCTGGCGGCGTCGCAGGTCGACCAGCACATCCAGATGATGGTGATCGACATCACCGAAGAAAAGAACCAACTGCAAGTATTCATCAACCCGGAAATCACCTGGGCCAGCGAAGAAAAGCAGGTCTACGACGAAGGCTGCCTGTCGGTACCGGGCGTGTACGACGGCGTCGAGCGCCCGGCCCGCATCAAGGTGCGCGCGCTGGACCGCCACGGCAAGTCATATGAACTGGAAGCCGACGGCCTGCTGGGCGTGTGCATCCAGCATGAAATGGATCACTTGCTGGGCAAGGTTTTCGTGGAATACCTGTCGCCGCTGAAGCGCAACCGCATCAAGACCAAGATGGTCAAGGAAATCCGCGGCCTGGAACGCGAAGCAAGCCTGCGCGCGCAAAATCGCCGTTTCTGAAGCACTACTGGTAAACTGGCGGGCATTGTCATACCCGCCAGGCTTTGCCTGCACACTTCAGACCAGGAACCAGATGAAAGTGATCTTCGCAGGCACGCCTGAATTCGCCGCTACCGCCTTGAAAGACCTGCATGAGGCAGGCTTCGAAATTCCGCTGGTACTGACCCAGCCGGACCGTCCCGCCGGGCGCGGCATGCAGCTGCATGCCTCGGCCGTCAAACAATATGCCCAGCAGCACGGCATCGAGGTGCTGCAGCCGCTTTCCTTGCGCATGGACAGCAAGGACCCGCAGCGCGCGGCCGAAGCGCAAGCTGCCCATGAACGCCTGCTGGCCACCGACTACGACGTGATGGTGGTGGCCGCCTATGGCCTGATCCTGCCGCGCAGCACGCTCGACATCCAGCCCTGCATCAATATCCACGGCTCGCTGCTGCCGCGCTGGCGCGGCGCCGCGCCGATCCACCGCGCCATCGAAGCGGGCGACGATGAAACCGGCGTGACCATCATGCAGATGGAAGAAGGACTGGACACCGGCCCGATGCTGGCGATCGAGCGCGTGGCGATCGAGGCGGGCGACTCCACCGCCACCCTGCACGACAAGCTGGCCGCCCTGGGCGGGCGCATGATCGTCGCCACCCTGCGCAAGATGCAGGAAGCACCGCTGGTGGCCACGCCGCAGCCGGAAGCGGGCGTGACCTATGCGGCAAAGATCGCCAAGGACGAAGCGGCGCTCGATTTTTCGCAGGGTGCGCTGGAGCTGGGCCTGAAAATCCGCGCTTTCAATCCATTCCCGGGCGCCTGCGGCCAGGTCGACGGCGTGGCCGTCAAGATCTGGGCCGCCGAGGTGCTCGAAGCGGACAGCACCCAGCCTGCCGGCCAGGTACTGGCGGCCGACGCCCAGCACGGCATCGTGGTGGCCTGCGGCACCGGCTCGCTGCGCCTGACGCAACTGCAAAAGCCGGGCGGCAAGCGACTGCCGGCGGCGGAGTTCATCAAGGGCTTCCCGCTCGAAGGCAAGCGTTTCCTGTAAGCGCCTTTTCACGCAAGCCCGGCCGCCATGGACCAGCTGACCGCCCTGCGCGCGCTGCGCCGCGTGGTGGAACTGGGCAGCTTCACGGCTGCCGCCAACGCGCTCGGTATTTCCCACTCCATCGTCTCGCGCCAGATCCGCCAGCTGGAACACCAGCTGGGCGCGCAATTGCTCAACCGCACCACGCGGCGCTTTGCCTTGACGGCGGCCGGCCAGCAGTATTACCTGGCCAGCCGCGATATCCTCGACGCGCTCGATGCGGCCGACCGCGCCGTCATGCAGCAGCAGGCGCTGCCTTCCGGCAGCCTGCGCATCAATGCGCCGATGGCGTTCGGCGCGCTGGAACTGGCGGCCTGGCTGCCGCAGTTTGCGGCCCAGTATCCGCAGCTGCAGCTCGACCTGGTGTGCAATGACCGCATGGTCGACCTGATCGAGGAAGGCTTCGACGTGGCCCTGCGCCTGGCGCGCGGCCTGCCCGACTCGACCCTGGTAGCGCGCAGGCTGGCCAGCAGCCGCATGGTGGCCGTCGCGTCGCCAGCCTATCTGGCCCGGCATGGCGTGCCTGCCACGCCGCCGCAGCTGGCGCACCATCAATGCCTGTTGTACACCCTGGCCGACCACCCCGATACCTGGACATTCACCGATGCCGACGGCGCCACGCAGGCGGTGACGGTGCGCGGCAGCCTGCAGGCGAACACCGGCATCGCCCTGCGCACGGCGGCACTGGGCCACATGGGTATTGCCAGCACGGCTGCCTTTATCGTGCGCGACGAACTGGCCAGCGGCGCACTGGTGCAGGTGCTGCCCGGCTACACGCTGGCGCCGCGCACCCTGTACGCGCTGTATCCGCACAGCCGCCACCTGTCGCCCAAGGTGCGCGCGCTGGTCGACTTTGCGGTGGCCTGGTACCGTGACCGCGACTGGGACTGATCAGGCCGATTGCAGCTGCTGGCGCACGGCGCGGAACTGCTGCGTCAGTCCGCCATATCCCCAGGCCGCTTGGCGCGCTTCATGCACATGGATATAGCTGGTCTCGTGCAGGTCGCCCAGGGCAGCCTGCATGGCCGCATGCACGGCGGCGAGATAGCGCGCTTTGTCCGCCGCCGTATTGGTTTCGTCGCTGATCAGCACATCGAGAAAATAGCTGCTTTTGCCCTGCTCTTCCAGCGAGGCGCCTCCAACAAACCAGAGCGCCGGATCGGCATGCTTGACGACAACCGAAGTCAGCTCGGGCGCCTTGTGCAGGATCTCGTGCGTCAATCGGCTGAGGGTGGCGGCAATTGCCGCTGACTGTTGCGCATCGGGCGCGGTGGACAAGTGCAGGTTGAGGATCGGCATGGCGGTGTTCCGGATAATTGAGGAACCATCATGCTAGGCCGCCCGCGCATCAAACGGCAGCCCTGCCCCGGCACATGATTTGTGCATTTTCAGCACAAAAAAAGGGCTTGCCGCAGCAAGCCCTTCAGATATGTCACTACTTGTTTATTTGCGGTCGACCTTGACCATGCGGCCGCGTATCGAGGACGACAGGCTCACTTCAAAGCGGCCACCGGTCGGCAAGGCGCCGATAGCGACCGAGGCGCTGCCACCGGTCAGGGCGCTGGCGACCACCGTCTTGCGGCCATCGGCGGCCACGAACAGCACGGCGGCGTACGGCTCGACATCGGCATTCCACGTGAGGGCCAGGGTAGCGGCCGTCTGTTTCACGTCCAGCGACGCGGCGGCAGCGGCAGCGGCGCGGCGGGCCGAGCGATCCAGCTTGCTGACCACCTTGCCATTGGCCAGCACATCGATGTCGCTGATGTCGCCGGGATTGGCAAAGCTGACACGGAAGTGGCTGGCATCGGTGCGGCTGTCGGCCAGCTGCATGGTATCAAATGGCACGTTAATAGTCGTTCCAGACGCCGTTACGATCCGCAGGCTGTATGTGGCACTGCTGTTTGCCGTGTTGCTGCGTGCGGTGGCAGAAGCGACGGCCGGCTGCAGCTGCACGCCATTGGCGGTGATGCGGCCCGAAATCGTCAGGTAGCCATTCTCGGCGGCCAGTACGCTGGCAGCCACGGAGGCGCCGCGCAGGGTCGCGGAATTGCGGTTTTCCAGGAATTGCTGGATGCGGGCATAGCTGTAGTCCGAGAACCAGGCGCCGCTGCAATAGCTCATCACGTCTTTCATCTGCTTGGTGGCGCCGCCGCTGGCGTAGGCGGGCTGGCCCAGCTGGCCGATGGTGGCGCCGTAGTTGCTGTTATACAGAGGCTGCGCGCCCAGGTCGCCGTTGGCGTACGGGTAATCGGTGGCCGTATTGGTCGGCGAACCGCAAGCGACGTGCTGCAATGCATGGTTGTGGCCGATCTCGTGGATCATCGTTGTCAGCCATTCAGGCCAGGCATTGCCGAATGCATCGGTCGAGGCGGTGCGCGTGGCAGTGGCGTCCAGGCCCAGCGCCGATGGATTGGAGTTGCCCGTGGTGCGGTCACTGATATACGCCAGGCCGGCGGTGCGGCTGGCCGACATCTGCGAGGCAAAGCCGTAATAGAAGGCGCTGCTGTCTTCCTGGTAACGCGCCGCTTCGATCTTCGGCAGGGTGTCCGCCCACCAACTGTCGACCGCGCTGCTGCCGCCGACGTTCAGCGCAGCACGCTTGGTAATGGTGATGTCGCCGGCGGCGTACGGATACACGCGCACCATGGCGGCGCGGATGACTTCAGGGTCCGGCAACACGGAGGTGCCGTCATTGGTGGTCAACGGCACCAGCACCAGGTGGATCTTGGCGGCCGACGAGACGGCCGGCGTGGCTTGCTGGCTCACTTGCGTGCCATCGTTGCCGACGGCGGTCACGCGCACCTGCAGGCCGGGCTGGATCCAGCTCGCTGGCAGGGCGGCGCTGAAGTTGCCGTCGAAGCTGTAGGTATTCCTGGCGGTTGGCAAGGTAGCCGGACCGCTCAGGGTCAGGGTGCCCAGGCTGGCGCCGCTGGCCGAGGTGGCGGCCAGGGTAACGGCCGGGCTGCTGCGGCCGGCCAGGGTACCCAGTACGGACACGCGCACGGCGGCGGCCTTGCCGCGCGTCAGGCGCAGCGCCGTATCGCTGGCGCTCAGGTTCAGCACCTGCGAGAAATCGATGGCGCCCAGGGTGAAGGCGGACACGGCGCCGGCATTGACGGCGGCGCGCGATGGCGACGACAGCATCACGTAGCCGGTGGCCGAACTTGGCGCCGACAGGCGCAGTTCGCCGGCGCTGGCGCTGGCGATGGTGGCGCCGGTCGTGCCGATGGTGGCGCTGCTGACCTGGTCCAGGTTGCTGCCGGTAATCGTAACGACCACATTCGCGCCGCTGACGGCGGTGCTGATGGCCGTCACGCTGACGCTCGGCAGTACCGTGAACGCGGCGCTGGTCTGCGCTTCGTTGTAGCTGCCGCGCACGGTCAGCTGGCCCGACACCGCACCAACCGGTACCACGAATGTCACGCTGCTGTCGGTATGGCTTTGCACGGCGGCGGCCGTGCCGTTGGCAAACACGACTGCCGTCACATTGCCCATGCCGGCGCCGGTGACGGTCACGCTGCTGCCCACTTCGCCCGTGCCCGGCGTGACTTCGCCCACCGTCAACGGCAGGTACACCGTCACGGCCTGGCTGCTGGCCGCCGCGCCGCTGGCGCTGACCAGGCTCAAGGTGCCGGCAACCGGCGTGGCCGGCATCGCCAGGGTGGCGCTGGTGGCGCTGACATTGCTGCTGGCCAAGGTCACGCCGCCGATCTGGAACGCCGTCACGCGGTCCAGATTGGTACCGGTCACGGTCAGGCTGCCACCAGCCGCCACCGTATTGGCCGACACGGCCGTCACGGCCGGCACAATCGCCGGACTGGTAGTGGTGGTAGCCACCACAGTCTCACCGCCGCCACCTCCACCGCCGCCGCAAGCGGACAGACCCAGCATGGCAATCAATGCAATAAGCAAATGGTTTTTCATGGCTGGCATCCGTTTCCGCGCAGCGCGACAGCAGGAGAAGTGAAAGAGTTATGTGACATATCGGTGACTTTTGGAGAGAATTTGCAATTAAGGAAGCGTCATTATGATTCAAATTAATTCCTAAAGACAACTATTAATGCTTTCGGCTTAATTGCTTGGGCCAATATTTAACATGCCTCACTGACAACCTTAATTTTAGGCATCACCACTCTCGCTCTGTATTGCCGTAAATCAATCTTTGTTTTCAAAAAGAATATTGACAGCTAATTCATTAAAAATAATTTCAGCGATTTACAAAAATGTGGGGAATTTTCCACATAAAGAAGTGACTATCATCTTGATATCTTTTGATTAATTAACATTTCCGGCAAGATTTTCACAAATGTAGTGCGGGATAGAATGTGAGAGAAAGTCCGAAGACAGCGCTGGCGCGATTTCTGGCGGCGGGATGTGTTGCGTGGATGGGCTATCGGCGGCTGATCGTGGCTTTTGCCCAAAACCAAAACAGCCTGATGCCGTATAATTTTAGACCCGGTGTAATCAGGCGATTGCCACCTTCTGCCAGCCTATCCGGCCGGCGCACTCCGTCGGCTGACCCTGCTGATCCGCATCGCCTTTCCACCGCGCCGCCGCCCGTTGCCTATTGAAAGCATGAAATGACCGATACCGTGATCCCTGCCCCGTCCCCGACCGAAGCCTCGTTGCGCGCCATCCTGGCGCGCCGGATCATGATCCTCGACGGCGCGATGGGCACGATCATCCAGCAGTACAAGCTCGACGAAGTGGCGTATCGCGGCGGGCCGCAGGGCCGCTTTATCGACTTCGCGGCACCGGCCGATTCCGGCGCGCGCGAACTGTTCGTCAAAGGCAATAATGAATTATTGACACTGACGCAGCCGCATATCATCCAGGAAATCCACGAGCGCTACCTGGCGGCCGGCGCCGACCTGATCGAAACGAATACCTTTGGCGCCACCACGATCGCCCAGGACGACTATCACATGGCGCACCTGGCCTACGAGATGAACGTGGAAGCGGCCAGGCTGGCGCGCGCCGCCTGCGACAAGTATTCCACGCCGGACAAGCCGCGTTTCGTGGCCGGCGCCCTGGGACCGACGCCAAAGACCGCCTCGATCTCGCCCGACGTCAACGATCCGGCCGCGCGCAATATCACCTTCGACCAGCTGGTCGCTTCCTACCTGCAGCAGACAAAAGGCCTGGTCGAAGGCGGCGCCGACGTGTTGCTGGTGGAAACCATTTTCGACACCCTCAACTGCAAGGCCGCGCTGTTCGCGATCGACCTGTTCTACGAGCAGAATCCGGACGTGGTGCGCCTGCCGCTGATGATTTCCGGCACCGTCACCGATGCGTCGGGCCGCATCCTGTCAGGCCAGACCGTGCCCGCTTTCTGGAATTCGATCCGCCACGCGAAACCGCTGACGATCGGCCTGAACTGTGCGCTGGGCGCCGCCCTGATGCGCCCGTACGCGGAGGAACTGTCGAAGATCGCCGACACCTTTGTCTGCATTTACCCGAATGCCGGCCTGCCCAACCCGATGAGCGACACGGGCTTTGACGAACTGCCGGAAGACACCTCCGCCCTGCTGCGCGAATTTGCCGACGCGGGTTTCCTGAACATGGCCGGCGGCTGCTGCGGCACCACGCCGGAGCACATCAAGGCGATCGGCGAGCTGCTGGCGCACAATACACCGCGCACCATCCCGGCGAAAAGCCACGACCTGCGCCTGGCCGGCCTGGAGCCGTTTGTCATCAATGACGAGTCGCTGTTCGTCAACGTGGGCGAGCGCACCAACGTCACCGGTTCGAAGGCATTTGCGCGCATGATTCTCAACGAGCAATACGACGAAGCCTTGTCGGTGGCGCGCCAGCAGGTGGAAAACGGCGCCCAGGTGATCGACATCAACATGGACGAGGCGATGCTCGATTCGCTGGCCGCCATGACGCGTTTCCTGAACCTGATCGCCTCCGAACCCGATATTTCACGCGTGCCCATCATGGTCGATTCGTCGAAATGGTCGGTGATCGAAGCGGGCCTGAAATGCGTGCAGGGCAAGGCCATCGTCAACTCGATTTCGATGAAGGAAGGCGAAGCGGAATTCCTGCGCCAGGCCACCCTGTGCCGCCGCTATGGCGCGGCCGTGATCGTAATGGCCTTCGATGAAAAGGGCCAGGCCGATACGTTCGAGCGCAAGATCGAGATCTGCGCGCGCGCCTATCATTTGCTGGTCGACGCGCTCGACTTCCCGCCGGAAGACATCATTTTCGACCCGAACATCTTTGCCGTGGCCACCGGCATCGAAGAGCACAACAACTACGCGGTCGACTTCATCAACGCCACGCGCTGGATCAAGGACAACCTGCCGCACGCGAAAATTTCCGGCGGCGTATCGAACGTGTCGTTCAGCTTCCGCGGCAACGATCCGGCGCGCGAAGCGATCCACACCGTGTTCCTGTACCACGCCATCAAGGCCGGCATGACCATGGGCATCGTCAACGCCGGCATGGTCGGCGTGTACGACAACCTCGACCCGGAACTGCGCGAACGGGTGGAAGACGTGGTGCTGAACCGCCGCGAAGACTCGACCGAGCGCATGATCGAATTTGCCGGCACCCTGAAAGCGGGCGGCGGCAAGGCCGACGTGCAGAACCTGGCCTGGCGCGAAGGCACGGTGCAGGCGCGCCTGTCGCACGCGCTGGTGCACGGCATCACGCAGTTCATCGTCGAGGACACGGAAGAAGCGCGCCAGGAACTGCTGCACAACGGCGGGCGCCCGATCCACGTGATCGAAGGCCCGCTGATGGCCGGCATGGACGTGGTCGGCGACCTGTTCGGCCAAGGCAAGATGTTTTTGCCGCAGGTGGTGAAATCGGCGCGCGTGATGAAACAGGCGGTGGCCCACCTGATTCCGTTTATCGAAGAAGAAAAACTGCTGGAAGAAAAGCGCACCGGGATTGTCGCCAAGCCGAAAGGCAAGATCATCATGGCGACCGTAAAAGGCGACGTGCATGATATCGGCAAGAATATCGTCACCGTGGTGCTGCAATGTAATAACTTTGAAGTGGTGAATATGGGCGTGATGGTGCCGTGCTCGGAAATCCTGGCGCGCGCCAAAGTGGAAAATGCCGATATTATCGGACTGTCCGGCCTGATTACGCCGTCGCTCGAAGAAATGGCCTATGTCGCCAAGGAAATGCAGCGCGATGAACACTTCCGCATGCTGAAAATTCCGCTCCTGATCGGCGGCGCCACCACCAGCCGCGCCCATACGGCCGTGAAAATCGCCCACAACTACGAAGGCCCCGTCATCTATGTGCCGGACGCGTCGCGCTCCGTGTCGGTGGCGCAGTCGCTGCTGACGCCCGAGCAGCGCGACAAATACGTGGAAGATATCGAGCTCGACTACGCGCGCATCCGCGAACAGCACGCCAACAAGAAGGCATTGCCGATCCTGTCGCTGGCCAAGGCGCGCGCCAACAAGATGGCGTTGCCGTTCGACGGCGCCTGCACGCCCGTGAAACCGAAATTCATCGGCCGCCGCGTGTTCAAAAATGTCGACCTGGCCACGCTGGCCAACTATGTCGACTGGGGCCCGTTCTTCCAGACCTGGGACCTGGCCGGCCCCTTCCCCGCCATCCTGAGCGATGAAGTGGTGGGCGACGCGGCCACCAGGGTGTATGCGGAAGGCCAGGCGCTGCTGAAAAAGCTGATCGACGGCCGCTGGCTGACGGCCAATGGCGTGGTGGCGCTGCTGCCGGCCAACAGCGTCAACGATGACGATATCGAGGTCTACACGGACGACTCGCGCAGCACCGTTGCCTTCACTTACTATGGCATGCGCCAGCAGGGCGTGAAACCGCTGGTCGACGGCGTGCAGCGGCCGAACCAGTGCCTGGCCGACTTTATCGCGCCGAAGGAATCGGGCGTCAAGGATTACCTCGGCATGTTTGCCGTGACGTCGGGCCTGGGCATCGAGAAATACGAGAAGCGCTTCGAAGACGCGCATGACGACTACTCGTCCATCATGTTGAAATCGCTGGCCGACCGCCTGGCCGAAGCGTTTGCCGAATACCTGCATGAACGCGTGCGTACCGACCTGTGGGGCTATGCCGCCGGCGAACAGCTGAGCAACGACGACATGATCGCCGAAAAGTATGTCGGCATCCGCCCGGCGCCCGGCTACCCGGCCTGTCCCGAGCACACCGTCAAGCGCGCGATGTTCGACGTGCTGCAGGCCGAAGAAATCGGCATGCAGCTGACGGAGTCTTACGCCATGTTCCCCGGCGCGGCCGTCTCCGGCTTCTACTTTGCCCACCCGGAATCGAAGTACTTCGTGGTCGGCAAGATCGGCGAGGACCAGGTGGACGACATGGTCAAGCGCCGCGGCGTGCCGAAGGAAGACATCGAGCGCTGGCTGGCGCCCAACCTGTCGTAAGCCAGGCACCGCACGGAACTTTCGGCCCGCAGACAGCCACTAAGGCTGTATGCGGGCGCCTGGTGGCGCCGGTATCTTCACGGGAGGCATCATGGCAACGCAATTCAAACTGAAACGCTGGCAGGATCAGCTGATCCTGCTGTTGGGCCTGTGGCTGATCGTCTCGCCCTGGGTCTATTCCTATCCGCAAGGCTCGCAGCAGATGATCAACGCCGTCGTGTCCGGGCTGGTGATCGCCGTGCTGGCCGCCTTCGACCTGTACAAGACCTATTTCTGGGCCGTGGTCGTCAATTTGCTGGTGGGGGTGTGGGTGGCGGTCTCGCCGTGGGTGCTGCGGCTGGCCGAACAGAGTACCTTGATGTGGAACTCCGTCATCGTCGGCATCGCGGTGGCCGTGCTGGCTTTGTGGGAACTGCGCACCGATCCCGAGCTGCACAAGCATTGGCCGGGGGCGGCGGCGTGAGTGGATGGGCCGTGTTGGTCGGGTAGGTCGGATTAGGCCGCAGGCCGTAATCCGACACCACCACCAGCCGTGCCAACAATGTTGTCGGATTACGGCCCTGCGGGCCTAATCCGACCTGCGATACCCTACAGGGCGTAACGCACCACGTTGTCGCTCCACTCGAACGCCGCCATTTCCAGCTCGACCAGATCGTCCGGCGACATCGCTAGGTCGCGCAGGGTGGGCACGATTTCGCCTTCCATGTCTTCGATCCGTTCGATACACTCGGCCAGGCGCAGCAGGTCGCCGTAGAAACCGCCGCGCGACAGCAAGGCTTCGGCCACTTCGTCGATCACTTCGATCTGTTTCAGGATATCGGCCATCGGCACGCCGAACAGGGTATCCATCAGCGACATGATGCCGACCGTAAAGGCGATATCGGCCGAGTGCGCATGGGTCGGGCGCAGTTTATGAGCCAGCAGTTCGAGCAGGCGGCCGCGCGTGGTGGCCAGCATCAGCAGCGGCGTCATGCTGTGGCCACGCTTGCTTGGTTCCGCGTACAGCATGATCTGCAGCCAGCGCTGCAGCTGGCGGCGGCCCAGCACGCTGACGGCCTGGCTCAGCGAGTCGATGCGCTGGCGGGCACCGACGGCCGGCGTATTGACCAGGCGCAGCAGGTTCAGGGCCAGCGAGACGTCGCGCTTGATGGCGCGCTCGATGTCCATATTGTCGGCGTCGGACGTGACCAGGGTCATCAGTTCCATCACGGCCAGTTGCGACGGCGACAGCTTCTTGCCCGTCATGATGGCCGGCTTGGCAAAGTAGTAACCCTGGAAGTAGTCAAAGCCCAGGTCCAGCGTGGACTTGAATTCTTCGCGCGTTTCGACTTTTTCCGCCACCAGTTTTTTCTGTTCGCGCTTGAAACGCAGCGCCAGGCTGGCCAGGGCGGTAGGCTTGAGCGAGCGCACATCCATCTTGACGTACTGCACCAGCGGCAACAGTTCCTGCACCTGCAGGGTATCGGCCACCACGTTTTCCAGCGCAAACGTGAAGCCGTGACCGGCCAGCTCGCTGATGCGCGCACGCAGTTCCGGCGTGACCGTCATCGATTCGACTATCTCCAGCACCACTTTTTCGCGTGGCAGGAAGCTGAAAATATCGCTCATGATCACGTCGGCGTCGACATTGACGAAGCCGAGCGCGTCGCCGACCACTTTTTCCATGCCCAGCTGCGAAGCATGGGCAATCACGCTGGCGGTAGCCGACAGGTCGCTGGTAATATTGGCGGGCCCGACCGGGGCGTTGCGAAATAGCAACTCGTAGCCGAACAAGGCCTGGTTGCGGTCGAGAATGGGCTGTCGCCCCAGATAGAACTCGCGCACGCGCAAGGGTTTCGGGGTGATGTCGTTGCTGGAAATATCGATCATTAAATCTTCATCAATCACGTCGAGTGATGCCGGCGGCGCCACGCCTGCATCAAGGTTCACTATTGACAATACTTCAAGTAGTTCAATTTTGCCCGCGCTACTGGCTATTTTGGCAGCATTGCTCGGTATTGTCGTCAACAAATTCAAATCGCGGGCGCTTCTTGTACCGCGCCGTCTACAAACAATTTCAATTCGCCGGGCGCGAACGCCGTCCATTGTTCATTGGTGGTCAAAGGTTGTGTGACGATCACGGCCACCCGGTCCTGCGGCGTGGTGACCTGCGAAAAGTCCACGCTCAAGTCTTCATCGGACAGTTTAGCAGTAGGAAAGGGATGCTGTCGCACCAGATAGTGCAAACTGGTGGAACAGTGGGCAAACAGCGCCTCGCCGCTCGACAGCATCATGTTGAAGGTGCCGTGCGCGGCAATGGCGGGCACCAGCCCGGCCAGCGCCGCCTGCAGTTGCGGCAAGGCGGGCGGCGCATCGCCGAAGCGCGCGTGCAGTTCCTGCAGCAGATAGCAGAAGGCCCGTTCGCTGTCGGTGCTGCCGACCGGACGATAGCTGCCGTTCAGGACAGGATTGAATTCCTTCAGGTCGCCATTGTGGGCAAACACCCAGTAGCGGCCCCACAGTTCGCGCACGAACGGGTGGCAGTTTTCCAGCGCCACCTGCCCTTGAGTAGCCTTGCGGATATGCGCGATGACATTGCGCGACTTGATCGGATAGCGTTTGATCAGCTCGGCCACCGGCGAAGCGATGGCCGCCTGGTGATCGACGAAATGGCGCACGCCGGCGCCTTCGAAAAAGGCGATGCCCCAGCCGTCATGGTGGGTATCGGTATGGCCGCCGCGCATGGCGAAGCCGGTAAAACTGAAGACAATGTCGGTGGGGACATTGCAATTCATTGCGAGAAGTTGGCACATGGTCTGTTTGCAGCAAGATAACCTGGCCACCATACCACGGCGCCACGTGCTTGGGTATGGTGGCGATCGCCACCAACCCACCGCCCTGCCGGAGCGTAAACTAGTGCAGCAGCACCGGCTGGCTCATCAGGGAATCATAGCTGCCGAGAAATTCATCGATTTCTTCCATGGTGGGCTCGCTGGCGATCAGCTCGCTGACATCGCGGCGGAAGTTTTGTGCCAGCTCGCCGGCGATAAAGGTTTCGCGCTTGCCGCCCTTGTCGACGATTTCATAGCCGCCAAAGCGCAGCGCTTCCAGGTTGCGGTCGGCGCCGAATTCGACCACGCTATATTGCTCGCTGTTATAGATCAGGTTCATTGTGCGTCCTTCGCTCAGGCAGGAGGAACTCCTGCGGTTTCAGAACAGAGGTGGGGGCCCGCCGCGCCATTTCAAGCGCTGCCCCGCCCTGCAGGGAAAGTAGTTGTAACGAAATGCAAGCTGCGTGAAAACTGCGATCGGGACGGCTACGGCAACCACGGTCAGGTAACAATCAGGTCCGGCTCCAGCGCCAGCCAGGCATCGTAGGGACTGGCTGACAGCCAGCTGCGCAACTGTTCGATATGCGTGGCGTCCGCCAGGCTGAGGAACAGCTGCGCGGGGGGATGGCGCAGGAGACGATTCAATGTTACACGCAATACGAGATTGCCGCTGCAGCACAGGCAACCGGGTGCGATGCGCAGCAATTGCAAGGAGGAAGGAGATAAATTCTGTTCGGCCAGGTCGGCCAGGATGGAGTTGCTGTTCGCCAATCCTTCGAGGATCACGGCATTGGCTTGTTGCGGCGGCAACGCCTGCGCGATGGCCGCCTCGCGCAGGCTGGCGCTCCCGCCGCTGACCAGGGTCAGCGGCGTCAGGGGCCGCGCCGCTGGGGTCACAGGTTCTTCTTGGCCAGCTTGCCCGGCTCCACGCCCAATTGCTTGAGTTTGCGGTACAGGTGAGTACGTTCCAGGCCGGTTTTTTCCGCCACGCGCGTCATGCTGCCGCCTTCACGGCCCAGATGATGTTCGAAATACATGCGCTCGAACGCATCGCGCGCCTCGCGCAGCGGCAGGTCGAACGACAGATTGTAGCCATGGCCTTCGGCCTGGGCCGGTGCGGCGATGCCGGGACGCACCATCATCTGTTGCGGCGCGCTGCCGCCAAAGCTCGGCGCCGGATGGCTGCTGCTCTCTTCGACCGGAGCGGCCACCACGGGACGCGGCGCCGCTGCCGGTGCGCGCACGGTTTCCTGGGCACGGGTCAGGCCTTGCTGTACCGCTTTCAACAATTTTTGCAGGGCAATCGGTTTTTCCAGGAAGTTCAGCGCACCGATGCGCGTCGCTTCGACCGCCGTATCTATCGTGGCATGACCCGACATCATAATGACCGGCATGGTCAGCAGGCCGTCACGCTGCCACTCCTTGAGCAGGGTCACGCCGTCGGTATCGGGCATCCAGATGTCCAGCAATACCAGGTCGGGCGCACCAGCGGCACGCGCTTCACGCGCCTGCTGCGCATTTTCGGCCAGCTGGATAGCATGTCCTTCGTCGCCCAGTATCTCCGAGAGCAACTCACGGATACCCATTTCATCATCCACTACGAGTATGTTTGCCATTCGTGTCTTGCCTTCCTCATTTCGCCGCCCTGCGTGCCGGTCGGCACGCCGCGGACAACTATGATTTTATTAGTGTTTTACGTACTAAACCAGACGCGTTCGCCAGCAAATGCTAAGCCACGGCGTCGGGAGCTAACTTTAACAGCAAAATGACAACCGAAGCGCCACTGCTGTCCTCGCGGTTCTCGATATCGATGCGCCCGCCATGCTCATCGATGATTTTCTTCACCATCGCCAGGCCCAGGCCGGTTCCGCGCGCCTTGGAGGTAACGTACGGTTCGAATGCGCGCGCCAGGATTTTGGGCGCGAAACCCGGACCGTTGTCCGTAATGGCCATGCGCACGGCGACGTTGACGCCACCGTCCGCACTGCGATAATGAATTGCTTCGGTGCGTACGTCAATGCGGGGATGCGGCATGCCGTGCGGCAAGTCCGCCATCGCGTCCTGCGCATTCTGCAGCAGGTTGTGGATGACCTGGCGCAGCTGGGTCGGATCGCCCATCACCATCGGCAGGTTCGGCGCCAGTTGCGGGTGGATGATGTCGCCATCGTCGCCGCCCAGGTACAGGTTCAGGATCTCGTCGATCAGCTCATTGAGGCGCAGCGGCACCAGCACCGCCGGCGGCGTGCGCGCGTAATCGCGGAAGTCGTCGACCATGCGCTTCATCGCGTCGACCTGCTTGACGATGGTGGTGGTGGCGCGGCCCAGCAGGTCGGCGTCGGCCTGCTCCAGCTTGCCTTCCAGCTTCATCTGCAGGCGTTCGGCCGACAGCTGGATCGGCGTGAGCGGATTCTTGATTTCATGCGCCAGGCGGCGCGCCACCTCGCCCCAGGCGATCGAGCGCTGGGCCGAGATCACGTCGGAGATATCGTCGAAGACGACGATATAGCCGCTGCCCGATTCGAGCGGCAGGCGCGAACCGCGCGCCAGCAGCGTGATGTCGTGTTCGTCGGCACTGCTGCCCAGGCGGCGCGGAATCTCGATCTGGCGCTGCCAGTGCAGGCGCTGGGCGTTGCGTCCCGATGCCGATTGCGCGCTCTGCGCCGAAAAGGCGCTGACGATGGCGGAGCCAAATTCTTCCATGCCAGAAATATTGATCAAGGGCTGGCCCACCATCGTCACGCCCGCGTGCTGCAGGATGCGCTCGACCGAGTCATTGCAGGTCACCAGCTTGAAGTCGCCGTCGAGCACCATCACGCCGGCCGACATATTGGCCAGCACCGATTCCAGGTGGGCCTTGGCGTTCTGCAGCGCGGCGCGGTTGCTTTCCACGGCCGTGCGCGCGTCGAGCAGCTGGCGCGTCATGATATTGAACGACTGCGTCAAGGTACCCAGCTCATCGCGCGAGGCAACGATGGGCCGCGGCGACAGATCGCCCTCGGCCACCGCGCGCGTGCCTTCGGCCAGCACCAGCAGCGGCTGCGCCAGGTTGCTGGCGATCAGGAAGGCGCTGCCGATGGCGCCGAAAATGGCCAGCAGCAAGGTGAGCGTGAGGATTTCCATGTACATCTTGCGCAGGCCCACGCGCGCCACAAAGCGTTCCTTGTATTCGCTGTAGGCGCCGCGCAGCACTTCGCCATTGGTGGCCAGCTTGGGCGGCACCGATTGCAGCAGCTGCAGATAGCGGGGCGACACGGATGGACCCGGCACGGCCACCAGCACCCGCAGGCGCAGGCTGGCGGCGGCATCCACCGGGGCCGGCGGGCCACGCATGCCGCCGCCGCCCGATTCCGTGCCATCCTCATGCAGCTCGGCGCCGCCTTCGGCCGAGGCATAACCGGCCGGCAAGGCGGCCTGCGCCAGCATGGCCGCCGTCGGCAGGTCGGCGCCGCTGTGCGGGCCGGCACTGGCCAGCAGCACGCCGTCGCCACTGACGATCATCACATTCTGCATGCCCTCTTCGCGCAACAGGCTGGTCAGCACGGCCGGACCGGCCACCGGGTCGCTGCCCAGTTCCTCGACCGCTTTCTTGCCGCGGTGATCGAGCTCGACCAAGGCCGCGTCCAGGCCGGCGCGGCCCAGTTCCAGGCCCGATTCCAGCGCCGCTTCGATCTTGACGTTGAACCACGACTCGATCGAATGGGAGACGAACTGCACCGAGACCAGGAAGATCACCAGGCCGGGCAGGATGCCGACGGCGGCAAACAGCATCACCAGGCGCATCATCAGCCTGGAGCCGAACTTGCCGCTCTTGTAGCGCGCATACAGGCGGCCCAGCGAGATGCCGACCAGCGCCAGCAGCGACACGGCCACGGCCGCATTCAGGCCCAGCAGCCAGGTGTAATAACGGTCAAAGAAGCCGGAATTGTCGGAAGCGGACGCCAGCAGAAACAGCAGGATGCTGACGATGCCGCCACCGACGACCAGCAGATAGCGCAATGCCTGGGTCACTACTCCGCCGTATACAAAAAGGTTTTCTTGTTCGAGGACAGGCGCCAGTCGCTGTTGTTGAAGGCGTTGACCTGGATCGGCTTGGGCAGGTAATCGCGGTCCATCCCCATGCGCAAGGTGACGTTATAGGTCTGCCCCACTTTCAGCGCGCCGCGCGCCGCCACCAGCCAGCGGCTGGGCCGGCGGATCAGGAACAGCGCGTCGTCGAGCGTGGGAAAACTTTGCTGCACGCTGCCGCCCACCGACACATGGTACTGGCGCGTGAGCACGTTGTAATACAGACGGCTGGTCTGGCGCGCGACGATGGCTTTTTCATCGAACCAGTACCAGCGCGGCCGGGTCAGTTCGATCTCCGTCGTGAAATACAGCGGCACGCCATGCTGCACGGCATCATCGAGATCGTGATTGAGATCAAACGAATAGCTGGCGGCCAGCTTGTAGCCTTCTTCGTTCGATTCGATATAGGCGCGCGTGATCTCGACCACATCGGCGGCGTACGCGCGTGGCGTCAGGCATGCCAGCAGCATCAGCAGGGTCAGGAGTCGGAAGAATGTCACGTGGTGGCCGGTGGTATCCGTCTGAAAAGGTGTGGCGTCTCGTTCAAGCCGCATTTTTTTGAAATAGCGCATAGAACAAGCCGTCATGGTCCTGCTCCGCGCTGCCGGTCGGCAACAGCTGGCCAGGTGCTGTCAAACGGGTCGCGTTATTGCGCACCGCAAATGCTGCCGCCTGCGCCTCGGACTCTTGCGGCCACAGTGAACAGG
>NZ_DAMAGB010000015.1:0-26389 GCF_031995485.1 Janthinobacterium sp. | reverse complement strand
CATCGGGGCGCAGCATCTGCCACAGATTGTCCAGAATTTTGGACGAAAGTGTTGCAAGTTGCAATGCATCGCCCTTGCGGCGCAGCCAGCGGATATCCGGATGGCGGCGCACGATGCCCGAGGCCGTGCACGGCACGTCGGCCAGGATGCGGTCGTATTGCTGGCCGTCCCACCAGGCGCTCGACTGCGCGTCCTGCGCCTTCAAAGTCGCTTCCAGGCCCAGCCGCTCGAGGTTTTCCGCAATGCGCGGCAGGCGCTTGGCGTCGGCGTCGATGGCCGTGACCTGCACCTCGGCCAGTTCCAGGATATGGCAGGTCTTGCCGCCCGGCGCGGCGCAGGCGTCGAGCACGCGCATGCCATCGTGCAGGTCGAGCAGCGGCGCGGCCAGCTGCGCGCCGGCGTCCTGCACCGAGACGACACCCTGCTCGAAACCGGGAATCAGCGCCACGCCGATCGGCTTGTCCAGGCGCACGGCAAACGGTCCGACCTGGCGCGCGGCAATGCCGGCGTCGGCCAGCACGGCCAGATACGCTTCCACCGTGCTCTTGCGGCGGTTCACGCGCAGGGTCAAGGGCGGCACGGCATTGCCTGCCGCCAGGATCGCCTGCCAGTCGCGCGGATAAGCCACGCGCAGCGCATCGATCCACCACTGCGGATAATTCCATTGCGCCAGCGGCTGCTGCATGGCCGCTTCCAGCAGGGACTTGCGTTCGCGCAGGAAACGGCGCAGCACGGCGTTGACCATGCCTTTGGCGTGCGCCAGGTCGGGGTGCGAGGTGGCCACCGTGACGGCCTGGTCGACCACCGTGAATTCCTCATACGGCTGCTCGCCCGGCTCGGCCGACATCAGCGACAGCGCGCAGCACAGCAGTGCGGCCAGCATCGGCGGCTCGGGCGCCTTGGAGGTCATCAGGCCGACCAGGGTTTCGCTGCGGCCCAGCTGGCGCATGGTGCGATACGAAATATCCTGGATCGCGCCGCGTGCCTGCGGGCTGGCGTTCGATTGCGCAAACACTTTCGCCAGTGCCTGCGGCAGGGCCGTGCCAGTGCGCACTTGTGCGACGGCATTGGCCGCGCCCAGCAGGCAGAAGGCCAGCGAATCGGCGCGCAGATCGGGCTGGAAGCCGGGCTGCAGCACCGGTTTCAGGTCAGGGTGATAGCTGGGGCGCAATTTCGGCGAGGGGGTGGCGGCCGTGCCTGGCGCCGGCTTGGGTTTCAGTTTCAGCGTGGGGCGCTTGTTCATAAATTATCCGGTGTGGCTGCGCGCGGCGGAAAAATCACGATCGCGCGTCATCATAAAGGGTCGATTGTAGCGTTTGTCAGGCCCTCTGCACCAAGCGATTGCAGCGATCCGGGAAATTCGCTGCAAAAAAGTGCATATATATACGCGCAAGCGGCCATGATGATGTTTTCATGCACCAACGCCCGTCACTGCACCCTGCCCGGCGGCGTATTGTTCCAGCCTGCAAACCAGTATAATTACCGCAGTCTGGGCGACGGCATCACCGTCGTCCGTTTTGCTTTCTGATTCATTCTATTCAATCTTAACGCGGTTCCGCCGCCATCCTGCTCATGCTCGCCCAACAGAAACAAGAAATCATCGCCCTGTTCCAGGCCGCCCTCGCTCCCGTCCTGGCCGGCACTTCGCTTGCGCCTTCCGTGGTGCTCGAGCGACCACGCGACGCATCGCATGGCGACGTCGCCTGCAATATCGCCATGCAACTGGCCAAGCAGCTGAAACAGAATCCGCGCGAACTGGCGCAAACCATCGTCACGGCCGTGCTGGCCAACCCGGCCGGCAAGGGCCTGGTCGAAGCGGTGGAAATCGCCGGCCCCGGCTTCATCAACGTGCGCGTTTCGAACGCCGCCAAACAGGCGGTGGTCAACACCATCCTGAACGAAGGCGGCAACTATGGCCGCAGCAACGCCGGCGCCGGCAAGCAGGTGATCCTGGAATTCGTCTCGGCCAATCCGACCGGTCCGCTGCACGTGGGCCACGGCCGCCAGGCGGCACTGGGCGACGCGCTCTCCTCCCTGTTCGACGCGCAAGGCTACCAGGTCACGCGCGAGTTCTATTACAACGACGCCGGCGTGCAGATCCAGACCCTGGCCAACTCGGTGCAGGCGCGCGCGCGCGGCTTCAAGCCGGGCGACGCCGAATGGCCAGAGTCGGCCTACAACGGCGACTACATCAACGACATCGCCGACGACTTCAAGGCCGGCAAGACCGTCTCGGCCAGCGATGGCCAGCCCGCCACCGCCAACGGCAATGTGGAAGACATCGACTCGATCCGCCCGTTTGCCGTGACCTATCTGCGCAACGAGCAGGACATCGACCTGCAGGCGTTTGGCGTGAAGTTCGACAATTACTACCTGGAGTCCTCGCTGTACGCGGACGGCAAGGTGAACAACGCCGTCGAGACGCTGGTCAAGGCCGGCCATACCTATGAACAGGACGGTGCGCTGTGGCTGCGCACCACCGATTACGCGGACGACAAGGACCGCGTGATGCGCAAGACCGACGGCACGTATACGTATTTCGTGCCGGACGTGGCATATCACCTGGTCAAGTGGCAGCGCGGCTACGGCCAGGCGATCAATATCCAGGGCAGCGACCACCACGGCACCATCGCGCGCGTGCGCGCCGGCCTGCAGGCGCTCGACATGGGCATCCCGCAAGGCTACCCCGACTACGTGCTGCACAAGATGGTCACCGTCATGAAGGACGGCGAGGAAGTCAAGATCTCGAAACGCGCCGGCTCCTATGTGACCGTGCGCGACCTGATCGAATGGTCGGGCGGCGGCGATATCGCCAAGGGCCGCGACGCCGTGCGCTTTTTCCTGATCTCGCGCAAGGCCGATACCGAATTCGTGTTCGACGTTGACGTGGCGCTGAAAACCACCGATGAAAATCCGGTCTATTACGTGCAGTATGCGCATGCGCGCATCTGCCGCATCCTGGAAAACTGGGGTGGCGACGAGGCCGCCATCGCCGGCGCCGATTTGTCGCCATTGACGGCACCGACCGAAGCGACCCTGCTGGCGACCCTGGCTGCGTATCCGGAAACGCTGGCGCGCGCGCAAGCCGAACTGGGACCGCACCAGGTGGCGTTCTACCTGCGCGACCTGGCCGCCAACCTGCACAGCTTCTACTTTGCGGAAAAAGTGCTGGTCGAGGACGAGGCCCTGAAAATGGCCCGCCTGGCGCTGGTGCTGGCGGCACGCCAGGTGCTGCGCAACGGCCTGGCACTGATTGGCGTGTCCGCGCCGAACAAAATGTAAATGCAAAGGTGTAACCGCTCATGAATCAAGCTTCCCGCATCACTTCCTCGTCGCCATCGCCGCGCCGCCAGCAGGGCAACACGCTGGTCGGCATCATCATCGGCCTGGTGGTGGGCCTCGGTATCGCCGTGGTGGTCGCGCTGGTGATCAGCAAAGGCAATTCGCCGTTCACCGACAAGGGCAAGGCGGGCAAGTCGCTCGATCCGACGGCCGGCCAGATCGCCGACCCGAACAAGCCGATGTATGGCAACAAGGAAGCCGCACGGGAAGCGGCGCGCGATTTCTCGAAAGAGCCGCGCGAACTGCCACTGCCGGGCCAGCCGGTGGCGCCCGATGCGCTGCCAAGCTCGCCAAAACCGCCACCGCCGGACGCGCTGCAGGAACTGATCGGCACCCTGAAGGACAAGCCGGCGCCGAAGGCCCCGCCGGCAGCACCGGCAGCCGTGCCGGCCCAGGCCGCAGCGCCAGCAATAGCGCCGGCGGCCAAGGCCGATGCAGCCAGCGACAAATGGATTTATTATCTGCAGGCCGGCGCCTTCCATGACATGGCGGACGCCGAAAGCACGCGCGGCAAGCTGGCCCTGCTGGGCTTTGAAGCGGCCATCAGCGACCGCAGCACCGATGCCGGCGTGCTGCACCGCGTGCGTGTCGGCCCCTTCAACCAGGTCGATGCGATGAACCGCGCGCGCACCAAACTGTCCGAAAACGGCATCGATGTCGCCGTCGTCCGTAACTCTAAATAAGTCTGAACAAAGGAAGCAGCATGCGTTTTCTGAAAAAAGTCCTGTTTGCCGCTGCCCTGTGCGGCGCCGCCGTCCTGGCCCACGCTACGCCTGCCGATCCGAAGAACGGCGCCGAATACGAAACCCTGGCCACGCCGCAGCCGACCGATGCGGGCAAGAAGATCGAAGTGACGGAGTTCTTTGCTTACTACTGCCCGCACTGCAATGTGCTCGAACCGCAGCTCGCCGCCTGGGTCAAGAAACAGGGCGACAATATCGTCTTCAAGCGCGTGCACGTGTCGCTCAATGACAGCGTGGCGCCGCAGCAGCGCCTGTTCTTCACGCTGCAGGCGATGGGCCTGACGGAACAGCTGCACGCCAAGGTATTCAACGCCATGCATGTGGAGCGCAACCGCCTGAACACCGACGAGGCCGTGTTCGACTTGGTCGCCAAAAACGGCGTGGACCGCCAGAAGTTCATCGACACCTACCGTTCGTTCGGCATCTCGGGCCGCATCCGCCACGCCGAGTCCATGATGAAAAGCTATAACGTCACCTTCTGGCCGATGATCGCCATCGACGGCCGCTACATCACCTCGCCATCGCAGGCCGACCAGGGCAAGACCGCGAAAAACGAAGAACAGCTGAACGCCCAGGCCTTGACGGTGATGGACGTGCTGGTGGCCAAAGCCAAAGCGGAAAAGAAATAACCATGCATCATTGCCTGGCGTTGCATTGCGCGCGCCAGGCGCCACACCACCATGCGACGCTGCCGCCATGGCTCGCCACCCTTCCCCATCCCGCCCGCCAGCACTGCTGCTGACGCTGCAAGCATACTTCCATGACCCTGCATTCCGACCTGACCAGCGCGGCCATCGCCGCCCATTGCGCCACCGGTGCCGCCCATGTGGCCATCGAATTGATCGATGAAACCGGCTCCACCAATGCCGACCTGCTGGCGCGCTGCGCCCAGCTTGCCGGCCCGACCCTGCGCATCGCCGGCCAGCAGACGGCTGGCCGCGGCCGCGCCGGCCGCCCCTGGCTGTCGCAGTCCGGCGCCAGCCTGATGTTCTCGCTGGCCTGGCATTTCCAGGGTCCGCTGCACCGGCTGGTGGGATTGCCGCTGGCGGTCGGCGTGGCGCTGGCCGAAACCATGGCCTCGCTGGGCGTGCCGGTACAGCTGAAGTGGCCGAACGACATGATCAAGGACGGCAGCAAGCTGGCCGGCATCCTGGTCGAAACCCAGCAGGCGCCCGATGGCGGCGTGTGGGCCGTGATCGGCTGCGGCATCAACCTGACCATGCCCGACGCGCTGGAACAGCAGATCGGGCGCAGCGTGTCGGCCGTGCCGTGGCTGGCGCAGATGGAACGCAATACGCTGGTGGCGGCACTGCTGAGCCGCCTGGCCGCCGTGCTGGCCGAATTCGACGACACCGGCTTTGCGCCGTTTGCGCAGCGCTGGAACGCCCTGCATGCCTGGCAGGGCAAGCAGGTCAACATTCTCGACGACGGCAAGCTGCTGCAGCAGGGCATCGCGGCCGGCGTCGACCAGCTGGGCCGGCTGCTGCTGGAAACGGATGGCGGCCTGGTACAGATCATGTCCGGCGACGTGTCGCTGCGCCTGGCACAGGAGTAAGCACATGCTACTGTTGATCGACGCCGGCAATACGCGCATCAAATGGGCACTGGTGGCGCCCGGTGCGCCGCTGGGCGCATGGCTGGCCAGCGGCGCGGTGGCGCATGCGCAGATCGATACCCTCGGTGCACAGTGGGCGCAGCTGGCCATCAGCGGGGCGCTGCTGTCGAATGTGGCCGGCGCCGGCATCGCTGCGCGCCTGCGCGCCATGCTGCCGGTGCTTGCCCGCGACTTTGTTTCGCTGCCGCAACTGGCAGGTGTCAGCAACCACTACCGCAATCCGGCCCAGCTGGGCTGCGACCGCTTTGCCGCCGCCATCGGCGCGCATGCGCTGGCGCCGGGCCAGGCCGTGATCGTGGCCAACTGCGGCACCGCCACCACCATCGACGCCGTCACGGCCGATGGCATATTTTTGGGCGGCATGATCCTGCCGGGACTGGGCCTGATGGCCAGTTCGCTGGCGCGCAATACGGCGCAGCTGCCGCAGATCGCCAGCGATGCGCCCCTGCCGGCCGGCTTTGCCGACAATACCGATGACGCGATCCTGTCCGGTTGCCTGGCCGCGCAAACGGGTGCCATCGAGCGGGCCGTGCGCATGCATGGTGCGCAGGCCTGCCTGCTGTCGGGCGGCGCCGCGCCCCGCATTGCCCCGGCGCTGGCGTTGCCGTTCCAACTGGTGGACAATATCGTCATGCTCGGCCTGCAGACGGCGGCGCGAGCAACCCCTGCGCAAGGAACACAACCATGCTGAAATTCGTCTTCTGGCTGCTGGCCGCCATCAACCTGCTGGTACTGGCCATCGGCCAGGGTTACCTGGGCAGCTTTCGCACCGAGACGCGCGAGCCGGCGCGCCTGAAAAACCAGCTGCACGCCGAGAAGATCACGCTGCTGACGCCAGCGCAGGCAACAGCACCCGCGGCAGTGGCCACGCCAGCGGCGGCGCCAGCACCGGCTGCGCCAGCCCCGGCATCGGCGGCGGCGCCACAGCTGTTTGCCTGTACCGAGGTGGGCAATTTCGTGCTGGCCGACGCGCGCAAGTTCGAAGCCCAGCTGGAACCGCTGGCCCTGGGCGAGCGCCAGTCGCGCCGCAATGTGGCCGGCCAGGACATTTCCAGCTACATGGTGTTTATCCCGCCGCAGGGCAGCAAGGAAAACGCCGACCGCAAGGCCGGCGAACTGAAGCAGCTGGGCGTGACCAATTATTTCATCATGGGCGAAGGCAGCCCGCAGCGCTGGGGCATTTCACTGGGCGTGTTCAAGTCCGAGACCAGCGCGCAGACCCATCTGGCGTCGCTGAACAAACAGGGCGTGCACAGCGCCCGCGTGGCGCCGCGCTACAGCTCCAGCAAGCAGCTCGCTTACCAGTTCCGCGATCTCGACGCGGCCACGCGGGCACGGCTGGCGGCCATCACTGCGCAGTTCGAGGAACAGGAACTGCGCAGCTGCAAGTGACACCCAGTCTGCGGTGGTGTCGGATTACGGCTGCGCCTAATCCGACCTACGCTTGCTACGGTCATTGCCGGCACCCGGCGCAGGTCGGATCAGGCGGGGCCGCCGAGGCCCGCAGGGCCTTCATCCGACAACACCTCTTATCGTTCAATGACGATCGGCTTGATACCGGCCGATGCCGGCAGGCTGGCTGCCGCACGGGCCGCCTCGGCGCGGCTGCCGAAGGGGCCGCCATACAAACGGAACAGCGGGCCGGCCGGCACCACGTCCAGGTTGCCCAGCGTTTGCGCATACGGCGCCAGCTGCGTGCGGCCCGCTTCGGCATTGTCCAGCCGCGAGTAGGCGCCCAGCTGCAGATAGAAGCCGGTGGCCAGCGCGCTCGGTGCCGGCGCGGCGACAGTGGCGTCGACCGCTGCCAGGCTGGTAATTTCCGGCTGCGCCACGGCGCGCATTTCCGGTTCGCTCTCGGGCGGCGTGTCGATCGACCTGGCCACCACCGACGGCACCGGTTTCGGCGCGGCGCGCGCGGCCAGGATGGCGTCGATATCGGCCGGCAGCAGCCGCTCGACGATCACCTGGTGGCTGCCCTTGCCGAGAAAACCGAGTTTCAGCGCCGCCGTGTACGACACGTCGATCACGCGCGTGGCGTGGAACGGGCCGCGGTCGTTGATGCGCACGATCACCTGTTCGCCGCTGTCGATGCTGGTCACGCGCGCATACGACGGAATCGGCAGGGTCGGATGGGCGGCCGTCATCTTGTACATGTCGTACAGTTCGCCCGACGAGGTGCGCTGGCCATGGAATTTCTTGCCATACCAGGTACCCGTGCCGCGCTGCGTAAACGGCTCGTTGTCGGTCATCGGCGTATACGTCTTGCCGAACACCACATACGGGCGGTTCGAGCGCGTCGAATACGGCTCGTTGCGCACTTCCGCGTCCGGCACGTCGCGCAGGTTGGCCGGCGGATTGTCGCCCGGGCCATCGTCCTTGTAGTAGCCGCCACGGCCGGAACCGGCTGCCGGCAAGGCGGGCAATGTCGGATCCTGGCGCACCGGGATCTTGACCTTGCCGCCATGCGGCATGCTGACATTGCCGGACTTGGGCGGCGCCGTGCCGCAGGCGGCCAGGGTCAGCAACACAGCGAGGCCCAGGCCACGCGCGCAGATGTGGGAAATGGTGGTGCGCATCACGTCTGCACCAGCTTGCGGTGGCGCTGTATGCTCATCAGGATGCCGGTGGCCACGCCCAGCGTGATCAGCGCGGTGCCGCCATAACTGAGGAAGGGCAAGGGCACGCCGACCACCGGCAATATGCCGCTGACCATGCCCATGTTGACGAAGGCGTAAGTAAAGAAAATCATGGTAATCGCTCCTGCCAGCAGGCGAGTGAAAAAACTGGGGGCGTTGGCGGCGATCATCAGCCCGCGTCCCACCAGCAGCAAATACATCAGCATCAGGATCAGATTGCCGGCCAGTCCGAATTCTTCGGAATACACGGCAAAAATGAAGTCGGTGGTGCGTTCGGGCACGAACTCCAGGTGGGCCTGGGTGCCGTGGGTCCAGCCCTTGCCCGTCATGCCGCCCGAACCGATGGCGATGATGGACTGGATGATGTGAAAGCCCTTGCCCAGCGGGTCCTTGGTCGGGTCGATCAGCATCATCACGCGGTCGCGCTGGTAGTCATGCATGTGCGACCAGGCAATCGGCAGGTAGCAGCTGACGACAATTGCCAGCCCCAGCATGATCCGCCACGGCAGGCCGGCCAGGAAAATCACCGTGAAGCCGGCCGCCACCACCAGCAGCGAGGTACCGAGGTCGGGCTGGCGCGCGATCAGGTAGACGGGCGCCAGCAGCAGCACGGCGGCGATCGCGAACGACTTCCAGCGCAGCGCACCGGCATTATGCTGGAAGAACCAGGCCAGCATCAGCGGCGCGGCGATCTTCAGGAATTCCGACGGCTGGATATCGATCACGCCGATATGCAGCCAGCGCCGCGCACCGAGCTTGATGGTGCCGAACAGGGCCACCGCAATCAGCAGCAGCACCGAAATCGTATACGCGGGCACGGCGATGCGCATCATCATCTGCGGCGTCACATTGGCGGTCAGCCACATGACGAAAAAGCACAGCACGATATTGCGCAGGTGGTCTTCGATCTTGCCGGGAATGCCGAGACTGGCCGACGCCAGCGTCAGCAAACTGGTTGCCAGCAGCATCAGGATGATCAGCATCAGCGGCGGATCGAATACCGCCAGATAGGGCTTGGCGCGCCGCCACAGCGAGCGCCGTTCGTTAATGGACATGTGTTTCCTTATTGCCGGGCAGGCGGCGTGGCGGCCTGCTCGTCCGTGATTTCTTCGAGGGTGCGCACTTCATCGACGTCTTCCTTCGGCACCCTGGTGGTGTCCCTGTCCTTCTCGCCGGGGCGCTTGCCCAGCAGATAGTAGTCGAGCGCCTTGCGCGCGATCGGCGCAGCCACGCCGGCGCCGAAGCCGGCGTTTTCCACCACGATGGCCAGTGCGATGCGCGGCTTGTCGGCCGGCGCAAAAGCGGTAAACAAGGCGTTGTCGCGCAGCCGTTCGGCCAGCAGCTTGGCATTGTACTTCTCGTTTTTCTTGATGCCCACCACCTGCGCGGTACCGGTCTTGCCGCCCACCGTGTACTGCACCCCGGTGAAGATGCGCGCGGCCGTGCCGCCCGCTTCGCTGGTCACGCCGACCATGGCGCGCTTGATGGTGTCGATGTTTTCCTGTTTCAAAGGGATCCGGTAGCTTTCCTTCGGCACCGTCAGCGTGCGCGCGCGCGTGCTGGCGTCCTCGATGATTTTCACCAGGTGCGGCTTCATCACCACGCCGTTGTTGGCCAGGTTGGCCGTCGCGTGCGCGATCTGCAGCGGGGTGTACGAGTTGTAGCCCGAGCCGTTACTGACCGAGATCGTGTCGCCGCCCACCCATTTCTTCTGCTGCGCCGTCTTGAAGCGGTTGCGCTTCCATTCGATCGACGGCAGCACGCCGGTCTTCTCGTTATTGAGGTCGATGCCCGTCAGCTGGCCGAAACCGAACGGCTTCATGAAGTCGTGGATGGCGTCGATGCCCATGTCGCGGCCCAGCTGGTAATAATACGTGTTGCACGACACCACGATGGACTTGTGCATGTCGACCGTGCCGTGGCCGCCCACCTTATCGTCGCGGAACATGTGTCCGCCCAGCATGAAGAAGCCGGGATCGGAAATCGACTGGCCCGGCGTGCGCTTGCCCAGTTCCAGCGCGGCCAGCGCCATGAAGGGCTTGAAGGTGGAACCGGGCGCATAGGTGCCCGACAGCGGACGGTTGACCATCGGCCGGTCCAGCGAGGTATTGAGCTCGTTCCAGCTTTGCTGGTCGATGCCGTCGACGAACAGGTTCGGGTCGTAGCCGGGCTTGGAGACATAGGCCAGGATGTCGCCGGTGGCCGGGTCGATCGCCACGGCGGCGCCGCGCCATTCGCCGAACGCTTCTTCCATCACCTTCTGCAGCTCGATATCGATCGACAGGATCAGGTTATTGCCCGGTACCGCCGCCGTGCGCGACAGCGTGCGCATGGCGCGCCCGCCGGCCGACACTTCCACCTCCTCGTAGCCGGTGGTACCGTGCAGCTGCTTCTCGTAGCTTTTTTCCAGGCCTTCCTTGCCGATATGGTCGGTGCCGTTGTAGTTGGCAGCGTCGTCGCCCTCTTCCAGCGCCTTCGATTCATTGCGGTTGATGCGGCCGATAAAGCCCACCACGTGCGAGGCCACTTCGCCCATCGGATACTGGCGGAACAATCGCGCCTGCACTTCGACGCCGGGAAAGCGGAAACGGTGGGCCGAGAAGCGCGCCACCTCCTCGTCGGTCAGGCGCGTGCGCAGCGGCACGCTGACGAAGTTCTTCGACTCTTCCAGCAGTTTCTTGAAGCGGCGGCGGTCCTTGACGTCGATCTGCACCAGCGTCGACAGTTCATCGATCACCGAATCGAGGCTGGCGCTCAGTTTCGAGGGCGTGATCTCCAGCGTAAACGCCGAATAATTGCGCGCCAGCACCACTCCGTTGCGGTCAAGGATCAGGCCGCGCGTGGGCACGATGGGCACCAGCGCGATGCGGTTGTCCTCGGCCTTGGTGGCGTAATCTTCATGCTTGATCACCTGTAGCCAGATGAAGCGCGCCAGCAGCAGCGAAAAACAGACGAACACCAGCGCGCCCAGGATGGTCAGGCGCAGCCGGAAGAAATGCAGTTCGCGCTCAGTATTTTTAAGTTCGGTCATTGCTAGGCAGGCTCACATCAAGGCTCAGATCGGCCGGTTATGGTCGCGGTCCACGGCGCGGCGCTGCGGCGCCAGCAACATCCAGGTGATGATGGGCCACAGGATCACGGCGATAAAACTTTCGATGAAATTGAGCCAGCCCGGAAAACGGCCCGACACGATCAGCCGCGTCACCATCTGCAGCGCCTGCGTCAGCAGCAGCAACGGCAGCACGTGCAAGGCCTGCGTCATGATCGGAAACCACAGCACGCGGCGGTGCATCATGATGGCAAAGTAGGACAGCAGGGTATAGGCCAGCGCATTTTCGCCCAGCAGGGTCGAATCGTGCACATCCATCATCAGGCCCATGAAAAAAGCGATGCCGATGCCGACCTTGCGCGGCTGGTGGATGCCCCAGAACACCAGCACCAGCGCGACGAAATCGGGCACGCCGACGAAATGGCCCCACGGCAGCAGGTTCAGCAGGAATGCGCACAGCAGCGAAAAGCCGATAAAGACGGGGCTGACCGGCAGCAGAATATAGTGTGGGCGGTTCATCGTGTCGCCTCGGTGGTCGGATTGGCCGGTGCGGCAGCAGGTGGCCTGGCGGCAGGCGTGGCAGGCGGCTTGACCGCTGGCGTCGTGGCTGCGGGCGCGGTCGTGGCTGGCGTGCCGGCGGCCGGTGTGGCGGTGGCAGGTGTCGCGGCGGCAGGCGTGGCGGACGGCTTGGCCGGATCCTTGATCGGCGCCATCTTGCCGGCGATCTTGCGGCCGACCTTGACGTCCTCGGCCGGCGGACGCGGCGGAATGTCGGGTGAACTGGTCAATATCAGCAGCTGCGTATTGCGCTCGATGCCGGCCAGCGGCTGGCACACGACGCGGCCGAACGGACCGTGCGCATTGCGCTCGACCAGGGTCACGCGGGCCACGGCCAGGCCGGCCGGGTACAGGCCGTCGAGGCCGGACGTGATCACGATATCGCCGATCTGGATGTCGGCGGTCGGCTCGGTAAAGCGCAGTTCCATGGTGCCGGACTTGCCACGGCCATAGGCCACGCTGCGCACGCCGGTGCGCAGCAGCTGCACCGGAATCGCCTGTTCTTCATCGGTCAGCAAGGTCACTTCGGAGGTAAACGGGAACACGCGCGTGACCTGGCCAACCACGCCCAGGTTGTCGATCACGGGCCGGCCCAGCTCGACGCCGTTCTGGATGCCGCGGTCGAGCACGATCTTGCGCGTGGCCGAATCGCGCGTGTCGTACAGGATCTCGGCCAGCATCGATTTGACGGGCACGCGTTCGCGCGCTTCCATCAGTTTGCGCAAATGGTTGTTTTCAACGATATTGAGCTGCGCCTGCTGCATGATCTGCGCCGAGGCGATCTGTTCATGCTTCAGGTCGCGCACCTGCTTTTCCAGCGCCGACAGCGAGGAGAAATAATTGCCGACGCCGAGCGCCATGTCGCGCGGCACCAGCGCCGCCATCTGCACCGGATACAGCACGGTGCCGACCGCCTGGCGCACGGCCGTCAGCGCGTGCATGCGCGAATCGACCAGCAGCAAGGCGATCGAAATGCCGGCGAACACCATCATCTTGACGCGGGCGGAGGCGCCCTGTTTGAAAAGTGGCGGAGGACTGTATTCCATGACTTCCAATAATCAGGCCAGGCGCAGTGCGCCAACGTGCAGGCCCCGGCCACATGCCGGCGCCAAAACCAAAAAAAGGCCGGATACTGTTCCGGCCCTTTCCGTCAGATTATTCGTAGGAGAAGATCGAGCCGAGCTTGTCCATACGTTCCAGCGCCATCCCGGAGCCGCGTACCACGCAGGTCAGCGGGTCTTCGGCCACCAGCACCGGCAAGCCGGTTTCTTCCATCAGCAGGCGGTCCAGGTCGCGCAGCAAGGCGCCGCCGCCGGTCAGCATCATGCCTTTTTCGGCGATGTCGGCGCCCAGTTCCGGCGGCGTCTGTTCCAGCGCGTTCTTCACGGCCGAGACGATATTGTTGAGCGGGTCGGTCAGCGCTTCGAGGATCTCGTTGGACGAAATGGTAAACGAGCGCGGGATGCCTTCGGACAGGTTGCGGCCCTTGACTTCCATCTCTTTGACTTCCGAACCCGGGAAGGCCGAACCGATGGCTTTCTTGATCGCTTCGGCGGTCTGTTCGCCGATCAGCATGCCGTAGTTGCGGCGGATGTAGTTGACGATGGCTTCATCGAACTTGTCGCCGCCGACGCGCACGGAGCCCTTGTAGACCATGCCGCCGAGCGAGATGATGCCCACTTCCGTCGTGCCGCCGCCGATGTCGACCACCATCGAGCCGGTCGCTTCGGACACGGGCAGGCCCGCGCCGATGGCAGCGGCCATCGGCTCTTCGATCAGGTACACCTGCGAGGCGCCGGCGCCCAGCGCCGATTCGCGGATCGCGCGGCGTTCCACCTGGGTCGAACCGCACGGCACGCAGATGATGATGCGCGGCGACGGACGGAAGAATTTCGAGTCATGCACCATGCGGATGAACTGCTTGAGCATCTGTTCGGTGACGGTGAAGTCGGCGATCACGCCATCTTTCATCGGGCGGATCGCTTCGATATTGCCCGGCACCTTGCCCAGCATCTGCTTGGCTTCCTTGCCAACTGCCTGGATGGTTTTCTTGCCATTCGGGCCGCCTTCCTGGCGGATCGCGACGACCGACGGTTCGTCCAGGACGATGCCCAGGCCGCGTACATAGATCAGGGTGTTGGCCGTGCCCAAGTCAATGGCCAGATCGGTGGAGATATACCTGCGTAAAAAACCAAACATGAGTGTCCTGTAGCGCATCGAGCTGCGCAAAAGCTGTTTATGGGGAGTTTCAAAGCGGGCGCTTTCAGGCTCCTTCGAAAACCCTTGCAGGCGTTTTTCTGGGGTTCGCTTGGCGCTTGCGCAATCTTTTCTATGCTGCGGCAGCAGTCCATCGGCGCCGGCAACGCATTAACCCGCCATTCTACCTTATAATTTGAATGCGATTTGCTCAAAAACCATGGAAAAGTGCGACGCCTGCCGCCGCGAGTTACGCGGCATTCCCGAGTTTTTGTGAGCAAAAGAGCAGTAAATACCCGCGTTTTATCAAAGCGCCAACTTAATACTAATTGCGTGCCCCGCGCACCTTTCGCCATGTCCCTGACACTCTCCGATGTAAAACGCATTGCCCATTTGGCACAACTCGACATGTCCGATGACCAGGCAGCCACTTCCTTGGCCCAATTGAACAAAATTTTTGCGCTGGCAGAACAAATGCAGGCCGTCGATACCGATGGCGTGGCCCCGCTGGCCCACCCGCTGGCCGCCCATATGGACAACATCGCGCTACGCCTGCGCGAAGACAAGGCGACCGAAACCAACCGCCGCGACGACTACCAGGCCGTGGCGCCCAAGGTACAGGATGGCCTGTACCTGGTGCCGAAAGTGATCGAATAGTCATCGGCGACCGCTGCGCCCTGCCCCCTTGTCGAATATCAGAATAGAAACGCCATGCATACAAAATCCATCAAGCAGCTGTCCGCGCTTTTGCAGAACAAGGAAATTTCCGCTGTCGCACTGGCGACGCATTTTCTCGACCGCATCGAAGCCGACAGTTCGAACGCCTTTTTGCACGTCGACCGTGCGCTGACCCTGGCGCAAGCCGAAGCCGCTGACGCGCGCATCGCCGCCGGCACCGCCACCCCATTGACGGGTGTGCCGATCGCCCACAAGGATCTGTTCGTGACCCGCGGCTGGCGCACCACGGCCGGCTCGAACATGCTGGCCAATTACGTCAGCCCGTTCGACGCCACGGTGGTGGAAAAATTCCTGGCCGCCGGCATGGTCAGCCTGGGCAAGGTCAACTGCGACGAATTTGCCATGGGGTCCGGCAACGAGAACTCGGCTTTCGGCGCCGTGAAAAATCCGTGGGACACCAGCGCCGTGCCGGGCGGTTCCTCGGGCGGTTCGGCCGCCGCCGTGGCTGCCGGCCTGACGCCGGCCGCCACCGGCACCGACACGGGCGGTTCGATCCGCCAGCCGGCCGCGTTTTGCGGCATCACCGGCATCAAGCCGACCTATGGCCGCGTATCGCGCTTCGGCATGATCGCATTTGCCTCCTCGCTGGACCAGGGCGGCCCGATGGCGAAGAGCGCCGAAGACTGCGCGCTGCTGCTGACCGCCATGGCCGGCTACGACGAACGCGATTCGACCAGCCTGGCGCCGGAACAGGGCGGCGTGGCGGAAGATTTTTCACGCGAGCTCGATCAGCCGTTGACGGGACTGCGCATCGGCGTGCCGCGCGAGTACTTCGGCGAAGGCCTGGCGAAAGACGTGGAAGCGGCCGTGCGCGGCGCGCTGGCGCAGTATGAACAGCTGGGCGCGACCCTGGTCGACATCTCGCTGCCGAACACCGCCCTGTCGATTCCCGCCTATTACATGATCGCGCCGGCCGAAGCATCGTCCAACTTGTCGCGCTATGACGGCGTGCGCTATGGCCACCGCGCCAGCGCCTACAAGGACCTGCAGGACATGTACAAGAAAAGCCGCGCCGAAGGCTTTGGCGCCGAAGTCAAGCGCCGCATCATGGTCGGCACCTATGTGCTGTGCCACGGCTACTACGATGCGTATTATCTGAAGGCGCAGAAGATCCGCCGCCTGATCGCGCAGGACTTCGAAGCGGTGCTGAACGGCCCGAATGCGGTGTGCGACGTCATCATGGGACCGGTCGCGCCGACCGTGGCCTGGGACCTGGGCGACAAGACCGACGATCCGGTCGCGAACTACCTGGCCGACATCTACACGCTGTCGACCAGCCTGGCCGGCCTGCCCGGCATGTCGGTCCCGTGCGGCTTCGGCGCCGGCGACAAGAACAGCAAGCGTCCGGTCGGCCTGCAGATCATCGGCAATTACTTTGGCGAGGCCAAACTGCTGAACGTGGCCCACCAGTACCAGCTGGTGACGGACTGGCACACGCGCGCTCCAGGCGTTTAACTAAAAAAAGAAGCGAGAACACTATGCAATGGGAAGTCGTCATCGGTCTTGAGAACCACGTGCAGCTCACGACCGACTCCAAAATTTTCAGCGGTTCGCCGATCAAGTACGGTGCCGAAGCCAACACCCAGGCCAGCCCGGTCGACCTGGCGCTGCCGGGCGTACTGCCGGTCATGAACAAGCAGGCGGTCGACCGCGCCATCCGTTTCGGCCTGGCCGTGGGCGCCACCGTCGCACCGCATTCGGTCTTCGCACGCAAGAACTATTTTTATCCGGATTCGCCCAAGGGCTACCAGATCAGCCAGTTCGAAGATCCGGTCGTCATCGGCGGCGCACTCACTTTTGGCTATGAAAAGGATGGCGAATTCGTCACCAAGACCGTCAACCTGACACGCGCCCACCTGGAAGAAGACGCCGGCAAATCGCTGCATGAAGACTATGCGGGCATGAGCGGCATCGACCTGAACCGGGCTGGCACGCCGCTGCTGGAAATCGTCTCGGAGCCGGAAATTCGCAGCGCCGCCGAAGCCGTGGCCTATGCCAAGGCCCTGCACTCGCTGGTGATGTGGCTGGGCGTGTGCGACGGCAACATGCAGGAAGGCTCGTTCCGCTGCGACGTCAACGTCTCGGTGCGTCCGGTCGGCCAGAAGGAATTCGGTACCCGCTGCGAAATCAAGAACCTGAACTCGTTCCGCTTCATCGAGGAAGCCGTGCACGTCGAAGTGCGCCGCCAGATCGAACTGATCGAAGACGGCGGCAAGGTGGTGCAGGCCACGCGCCTGTACGATCCGGACCGCAAGGAGACGCGCGAAATGCGCAGCAAGGAAGACGCGCAGGATTACCGCTACTTTCCCGACCCGGACCTGCCGCCGCTGGTCATCTCGCCCGAGTGGATCGCGCGCGTCAAAGCCGACATGCCGGAACTGCCGGCCGCCATGCGCGCCCGCTTCATCAGCGAATATGCGCTGCCCGACTACGACGCGCTGGTGCTGACGCAGTCGAAAGCGATGGCCACCTATTTCGTCGCCGTCGTCGACAAGGCAGGCAAGGACAACGCCAAGGCCGCCGCCAACTGGCTGATGGGCGACGTCGCCTCGACCGTCAACCGCGAAGGCGTGGACCTCGATGATGCGCCTGTCTCGCCGGCGCAGCTGGCCGCCATGTTGAAACGCATCGCCGACGGCACGATTTCCAACAAGGCGGCAAAAGAAGTGTTTGCCGGCATGTGGGAAGCCAAGTCCAGCGACGAGAACCTGGTCGACACCATCATCGACGCCAAGGGCCTGAAACAGATCTCCGACTCGGGCGCTTTGGCAGCGATCGTTGACGAGGTGCTGGCGGCCAACGCCAAGTCGGTCGAGCAGTACCGCGCCGGCAAGGAAGCGGCCATCAATGCGCTGATCGGCCAGGCGATGAAAGCCTCGAAGGGCAAGGCCAACCCGGCCCAGCTGACGGAACTGCTGAAGGCCAAGCTGGCTGGTTAGTCAACTTTCCCCCTCATGAAAAGGACGCTGCGGCGTCCTTTTTTTCGTCTTTCAGACAGTATTGTCTGGATTTTTCTTATTGAAATCAGTACGTTAGCGCACTATCGAAAATTTAAGTATACATTTTTGTCTACAACGTTTAACCTTGCTTCATCGAATTTTACGCAAGAGAAAACCATGGCCAGGACTCCCGCAATGCCGAAACCGACGGCAGCCGAACTCGATCTGCTGCAAGCGCTGTGGCCACTGGGCGCGGCGACCGCCAAGCAGGTGCACGAGGCGATGGCGGTGGACAAGCCGGCAATCAACTACGGCACCGTACTGCGCCTGATGCAGATCATGCATGGCAAGGGCTTGCTGATCCGCGACGAAAGCGCCCGCTCGCACGTGTATGCGCCGGCCCAGGCGCAGGACAGCCTGCAGACCAATCTGCTGAAAGACCTGATGCAGAAAGCGTTTGCCGGTTCGGCCAAGGCGCTGGTGCTGGCGGCCTTGCGCACCGGCGTGTCGCGCGCCGAACGCGCAGAGATAGAAAAAATGCTCAGGGACGATCAGTCATGAACGCCTTGGTGCAGGCGCTGGGCTGGACCCTGCTGCATTTTGTGTGGCAAGGCCTGCTGATCGGCGGTGCCACCGCGCTGGCACTGGCCCTGCTGCGCAATGCGCGGCCCGAAGCGCGCTATGCGGTGGGCTGCGGCGCCTTGCTGGCCTGCCTGGCGTGGCCGGCAGCGGGCCTGTACCTGCGCCTGGCCGGCGGCGTCAACGCCACCGGCATGTATGCGGGCGGCCTGCTGCCGGCCGCACTGCTGGCGCCCGACAGCCTGCCCGACATGTCGCTGCTGCTGCGCGCCGTGGTCGGCATCTGGGCCTTGTGCGCGGCGCTGCTGGCCCTGCGCATGGCGCTGGGCATGCTGTGGATAGCGCGCAGCGCCAGCGGGCCGGCCGGCAGGAACACACCGTGGCAGGCGCGCCTGTCCGGCATGGCGCTCGATGCCGGCATCACGCGCGCGGTCCGGCTGCGCGTGATCGACGGTATCGCCAGTCCGCTGGCGGCCGGCATCTGGCGTCCCGTGGTGCTGGTGCCGGCTTCGCTGGTGACCGGCATGCCGCCCGAATTGCTGGCGGCGCTGCTGGCGCATGAACTGGCGCATGTGCGCCGCCACGACTACCTGTTCAACCTGCTGCAAAACGTGATCGAGGCGCTGCTGTTCTTCCACCCTGCCGTCTGGTGGATTTCACGCGTCGTGCGCATCGAGCGCGAACATATCGCAGACGATTTCGCGGCAAGACAACTGGGCGAACCGCGGCGCCTGGCTCTTGCTCTTTCCGAACTGGAGCGTCTCCAGTTCTCCACCCACCACCTGGCCGTCGCGGCCAACGGAGGAGTTCTCATGTCACGTATCAAACGATTGCTGCGCCCCGCACCACAAGCATTGAACTGGAAGGCGGCGGTGCCGCTGCTGGCCCTGGCCGGCGCCTGCCTGGGCATTTATGGCCAGGCGGTGGCCGCCGACGGCACGCCGCCGGCCGACCGCAAGGCCCTGGTCAATTTCACTTCCTGCAGCAAGCCTGTCTATCCGCCAGCGTCGCTGCAGGCGAAGGAAACCGGCACGGTCAGGCTGTCTTTCCAGATCAGCGCCGAAGGCAAGGTCGAAGATTCAAGCGTGGTGCGCAGCAGCGGCTATCCGGCGCTCGATGAAGCGGCGCGCAGCGGCATAGCCAAATGCAGCTTCAAGCCGGCGCTGGCCGGCGGCAAGCAGCTCGACTCGCGGGCAGAAATGCAGTATGTCTGGACGCTTGATTAGGAAATACACCTGATGCAGGCGGCGCACGGGCGAAACGATCTGGGTGTCCGCTTGCAGGTATGATCATGGTTCCTCTCACGCACCATGATGATCGCCATGAATAAAATCAAAACCGGCCTGGTCGGCTACGGCTTTGCCGGCTCCACCTTTCACGCCCCCGTGCTGTCCACCATCGATGCTTTGGAACTGGCGGGCGTCGCTTCCAGCAAGCCGGAGCTGGTGCACAAGGACTGGCCCGATGCCACCGTCTACGCCGATTCCGCGCAGCTGTTTGCCGACGAGTCCATCGAACTGGTAGTGATCGCCGCCCCCAATGAAGCACATTTCAGCCTGGCGCAAGCGGCGCTGCAGGCGGGCAAGCATGTGGTGGTCGACAAGCCGTTCACGATTACCAGTGCCGAAGCGCAGACGCTGATCGACCTGGCGAAAGAACGCAAACTGGTGCTGAGCGTGTACCAGAACCGGCGCTGGGACGGCGACTTCCTGACCTTGCAAGCGCTGCTGGCGCAGGGCACGCTGGGCCGCATCGCCAGCTTCGAGTCGCACTTCGACCGCTTCCGCCCCGAGATCCGCCAGCGCTGGCGCGAGTCTGCCGCGCCCGGTGGCGGCCTGCTGTACGACCTGGGCCCGCATATGCTGGACCAGGCGGTGCAGCTGTTCGGCGCGCCGGAAAAAATCCATGCAGATATCGCCTTGCAGCGCGATGGCGCCGAAGCCGTGGACTACATGCATATCGTGCTGTACTACGACCGCCTGCGCGTGGTGCTGCAGGCCGGTTGCCTGGTCAAGGCGCCGACGGCACGCTTTGCCGTGCATGGCGACAAGGGCAGCTTTGTCAAATTCGGCCTCGATCCGCAGGAAGACGCCTTGAGGGCGGGCGGCCGTCCTGGCCAGGCTGATTGGGGCAAGGATGCCGTGCGCGGCGCGCTGCACCTGGGCAGTGAACCGGATGGCCAGTTCCAGCACCTGGAGATGCAGCCGGGCCGCTACCAGGACTTTTACCAGGGCATGGCCGACGCCATCCGCCATGGCAAGCCGGCGCCGGTGGCGGCAGAAGAGGCGCTGCTCACCATGCGCCTGATCGAACTGGCGCTGCAAAGTTCAAACGAAGGCCGCGTGCTGAACGTGTCCGCTGCGGCGTAAAATCAGGAGGCGTTCTGGCTGGTGCCGGCCGGCCAGACCAGTTCCACTTTGGCCGAACTGCCGGCCTTGACCTGCACCTTGCGCTCGAGCGTCTTGCCGTCCAGGGTGGCGCGCAGGGTGTAGCTGCCCGGCGCCAGGCGCGCCAGCAGATACGGGCCGGTGGCGGTCACGTCCAGCGCCAGCGCGCCTTTCGCGTCCTGGATCTGCAGCTTCACGTCCGAGGCAAACTGGGCGCGTCCGTCGGCCTGCACGGAAAACACCAGGCTCAAGGGCCACTGGCCGCTGGCGCTCTTGATGGCTGTCGATTCGTCGAGTCCCACGCCGCCGCTCAGGTACTCCACCGCGCCGCTTTTCTGCACGGCGGGCAATGCGCCTTGTGCATGGACTGGGCCATTCATCACGAAAGACAATACGATCGCATTCAGTACGGCGGTGGCGCCAAGGGCGAGTCGGTTGCTCATGGGAATCTCCTAAAAATCAGGTTGACTTAATACCGGCGCGTGGCTTCGGCGATTTTCTGGTCGGTCTTGAACTGGCTCAGCGCATACACGGCCCAGATGGTGGCCGGCAGCCAGCCGATCAGGGTAATTTGCAGGATCAGGCAGATGATGCCGGCGATCGGGCGACCGATGGTAAAAAAAGTCAGCCATGGGAAAATCAGGGCAATCAATAAACGCATGGTGTGTTCCTTGTCTGTGCTTGTACGATGGCACCAGTGTAGAGCGCCTTGCCCGGCGCGTCCGCGCGCCAGCGCACATTTCAGGCTTTTTTATCCCCAGGTGCCAGCAGCTTTTCCATCCAGCCCAGGATGGCGGCAAAGATCTCGTCGCGGTTGAGCTCATTGAAGTTCTCGTGGAAGTTGGCCGGATACAGGTGGTAGTCGAGCAGTTCGCCCGGTACGCCGCGCAACATCGCTTCGGTGGCACGGCTGCTGGCCAGCTTGTCGTCACCGGCCACGGCGGCAAACAACGGAAAGGTCCAGCCGGACAGGCCACCGGACAGCGCTTTCTGCGCCGTGGCCAGTTCATGCGCAAAGCGCACCGACGCCGCGCTGGCACGGATGCCGTCGCGCTCGTCGTCGAAGTGGCGTGCCGTGATGGCCGCATGGTGCGTCAGCAGCATGGTCAACGAGCCCAGCGGCACCGGCATGGTAGGGAAGTACCGGGCCAATACGCCGGACAGCTGCTGCAGCACTTTCGGCACGGGGATCGCGTTCACATAATACGGCGACGACAGGATGACACCACGGATCGCTGGATCATCCTTGAAGCGCCCCAGGCCCAGATGCGTGGCAATCAGGCCACCCATCGAGTGGCCCATCACGAACACCGGCACGCCGGGATAGGCCGCCTTGACCCAGGCGAGAAACAGGTCGGCATCCGCCAGGAACTGCCCGAACGAGGGAATATCGACCTTGCGCTGGCCTGTATGGCCCACCATGTCGAAGCTGACGGTGGCAATTCCATGCTGGCGAAAATACAGGGCCGGCGTGACATAGTCGCCCGCATGCGCCATGCCGCCGTGCAGCGCCAGCAGCACGGCGCGCGGCGGTGCCGCGCCATCGGGCTGCCAGATATGGATAGGCCGCTCGACCTGGTCGCTGCAAAGCAAATGGGCCAGCTTGTCTTCCAAAAAACGCATTTTTTCTCCTGTCATGTCCTATGCCTTCAAGTGTTCGATCAGCTGGCGCGCGTAGAGGGGTAATTCGCTGAACTGGCGCACGCAGATCGTCAGATTGCGCACCGACCAGGGGTCAAGCAATTCCATGCAGCGCAGCGCCATCGTCTGCTGGCAGCGGCGCGCCGCCGACTGCGGCACCACCGCGACGCCGACGCCGCTGGCGACCATGCGGCACACGGCGTCGAAACTGCGCAGGCGCACGCGCACATTCAATGGGCGCCCGATGCGCGCCGCGTGCAGCGCCAGGTACTGCTGCAGCGCGCTGTCGTCGGCCAGGCCGACGAAATCATGGTCGAGCAGGCTGGCGAAGTCGATGGCTGCGGCGTCGCCGATGATGCGCTGGTGCTCGCCATCGGCCGCCGCGATTGCCACCAGCCGGTCGGGCCGGAACAGGAACGTCTGCAGGCCGCGCATGTCGACCGAGTCGGAGACGATGCCGATATCAGCCAGCCCTTCCGAGACGCCCTTGACGATATCGTAGCTGAGGCGCTCTTCCAGGTCGATCGCCAGATTCGGATGGCGGTCGAGGAAAGTGCCGAGCGCCTCGGGCAAAAACTCGCTGAGCGCCGAGGTATTGCACAAGAGGCGCAGCTGCCCTTTCAGGCCGCGCGCAAATTCGCCGAGGTCGCCGCGCAGCTTGTCCATTTGCAGCAGCACCAGCCGCGCATGGTGCAGCAGGGTCTGCCCGGGCGGCGTGACTGCCACGCCGCGCCGCCCGCGCAGCAGCAGCGGCATGCCCAGCGCTTCCTCCATGCCGCGCACGCGCGCACTGGCCGAGGCCAGCGCCAGATGGCTGCGCGCCGCGCCCGCCGTCAGGCTGCCCTCCTCCACCACATGCACGAACAACTGCAAATCGACCAGATCAAACCGCATGCCGCACCCTCCTCGGCATCATCATAGCAGCCTTCGTTTTTGACTGAGGCTGGCGCTGCCAAATCCCGCTTTGCACGGGCGCGACAGGCGCGCACAATTGCGCCACCTTCATTACTGAAAAAGCTTATGCAGACGACATTCGTGTTGGCGGTCGGCGCCAGCTTTATTCTGGCTGGCTTCGTCAAGGGCGTAGTAGGACTGGGCCTGCCGACGGTGGCGATGGGCCTGCTCAGCCTGGTGATGCCGCCGGTGCAGGCAGCAGCCCTCCTGATCGTGCCGTCGATGGTGACCAATGTCTGGCAACTGGCGGCCGGGCCCGGCGTCATGTCGCTGCTGCGACGCCTGTGGCCGCTTTTGGCCTGGACCATGGCCGGCACGCTGCTGGGCGGCGCGCTGCTGCCGCGTGACAGCGGCGCATGGGCGGTGATGGCATTGGGGGTGGCGCTGATGGCCTATGCGCTGGCGGGGCTGTGCTCGCTGCGCCTGGTCGTGGCGCCACGCCACGAACGCTGGCTGGCGCCGCTGATCGGCGCGCTGACGGGACTGGTCACGGCCGCCACCGGCGTGTTCGTGATACCGGCCGTGCCGTATCTGCAGGGGCTGGGATTGAAGCGCGATGAACTGGTGCAGGCGCTGGGCATGGCGTTTACGGCGTCGACCGTGGCGCTGGCTGCCAGCCTGGCGCTGCATGGCGACTTTCACCTGGGCGATGCGCAAGCCTCGGCGTACGCGCTGCTGCCCGCGCTGGGCGGCATGCTGGCCGGCCAGTGGCTGCGCGGGCGCATCGCGCCGGAGCTGTTCAAAAAGTGCTTTTTTGCCGGCCTGTTGGCGCTGGGCCTGCATTCGGCGCTCAAACCGTGGCTGGGTTAGTCACACTCATTTACGCGTATTTGATAACTGCCAATTTTTAAAACCTTCAGGGCAAGGCGCAGCGCCGAAGACAGTACGAAAGTACGGCGAGGCGCTGCAACGCAGCCATGGACGTTTTAAATACCGTAGCGCGTGCGGTAGGCGGACACGGCTTGCTTGTGCTTCAGCAGATCCGGGTCGGCGCCGGCGCCGTTCAGGTAGCCGAACAGATCATCGAGGTTGCCGATCGAGATGACGGGAATGCCATACTGTTTCGACACTTCCTGCACCGCCGAGCTGGGCGACAGCTGGCCGTCCGGGCCCGAACGTTCCATGCGGTCCAGCGCGATCAGCACGGCGCACGGTTCGGCGCCGGCGGCGCGGATCATGTCCACCGATTCGCGCACCGAAGTGCCGGCCGAGATCACATCGTCAATGATGACCACCTTGCCCTGCAATTTGGCGCCGACGATGGTGCCGCCTTCGCCATGGTCCTTGGCTTCCTTGCGGTTGAAGGCGAACGAGGTATTGCGGCCCTTGCCGGCCAGCGCCACGGCGGTGGCCGAGGCCAGCGTGATGCCCTTGTAGGCGGGACCGAACAGCATGTCGAATTGCACGCCCGAGTCGAGCAGCGTCTGTGCGTAGAACTGCGCCAGCTCGGCCAGCGTGGCGCCGTCGTGGAACAGGCCCGCATTGAAGAAGTAGGGCGACTGGCGCCCGGCCTTGGTGGTGAACTCGCCGAACCGCAAGACTCCCTTGGATACCGAAAACGCGATAAACTGCTGGCGTAAATTATTCACATGAGCCTCATTTTTTAAAAGTGCCTGTATTTTAATCCGCGCGCACCGGCGAGACAATCGCCATGCCGCGCCGCCCGCCGCGGCCCGCGCCCTTTCCGACTGCCTCCCTATGCCAAAAATTATCTCCGCCAACCTGAACGGCATCCGTTCCGCCGCCAAAAAAGGCTTTTTCAACTGGATGGGCACGCAAACGGCCGACTTCATCTGCGTGCAGGAACTGAAGGCGCAGCTGCCCGACATGACGCCGGAATTTCTCAACCCGCACGGCTATCATGGCCATTTCCACTACGCCGAAAAGAAGGGCTACTCGGGCACCGGCGTGTACAGCAAGGTGGCGCCGGACGCCGTGCATATCGGTTTCGGCTGCCCTGAATTCGACGCCGAAGGGCGCTATGTGCGCTGCGACTTCGGCAACCTGTCGGTGATCTCCGTCTACTGCCCGTCCGGCTCGTCCGGCCCGGAGCGCCAGGAAGCCAAGTTCCGCTTCATGGATGTGTTTTTGCCGCATTTGCTGATGCTGAAGGCGCTGGGCCGCGAAGTGGTGATCTGCGGCGACTGGAATATCGCGCACAACGAGATCGACCTGAAGAACTGGAAGGGCAACAAGAAGAACTCGGGCTTCCTGCCCGAAGAGCGCGCATGGCTCACGCGCGTGTTCGACGAAGTGGGCCTGGTCGACGTGCACCGTGGCCTCGACAAGCGCGAAGACCAATATACATGGTGGAGCAACCGCGGCCAGGCCTACGCGAAAAACGTCGGCTGGCGCATCGATTACCATGTGGCCACCCCCGGCATCGCCGCGCAGGCGCATACGGTCAGCGTGTACAAGGACGAGAAGTTTTCCGACCATGCGCCGTTGATTATCGATTACACGGTCCGCACGTAGATTTTACAAATTGCGCAGGCTTTCGAAGCGTCGCGGTTCCCCCGTCAACGGATCAACAAATGCAATCGCGCGCGCCAGCAGCTGCAAGGGCTGCGACATGTCGTCTTCCTTGCATGGCAGCGCCACCGGATAGAACGCATCGTTGACGATGGGGATGCCCAGGGAAGCCAGGTGCACGCGCAGCTGGTGCTTGCGGCCAGTATGTGGCTGCAAACGGTACAAATTCAGGTCGCCGCGCTGCTCGATCACGTCGATGATGGTTTCCGAGTTCGGCTCGCCCGCCTCCTCGCGCATGACGAAGAACTTGTCGCCGTCCACCATGCGGCTGCGGTAGGTAAATGGAAAATCGCGGCCCGGCAGGCGCGGCGCCAGCGCTTCATAGACTTTATGGATTTCACGGCGCTGGAACAGCGTCTGGTATGCGCCACGGCTGGCCTGCTGGCGCGAGAAGATTACCACGCCGGCCGTCTCGCGGTCGAGCCGGTGGATCGGCGTCAGTTCGGCGCAATCGAGCTTTTTCTTCAGGCGCGTCAGCAA